>CBDUYZ010000174.1:0-5896 GCA_965371575.1 uncultured bacterium | reverse complement strand
CTGGTGATCAGCCTGGTGCCCTACAGCTATCATCCCCTGGTCGCCAACCACTGCCTGGAAAAGCGCAAGAACCTGGTGACCGCCTCGTATGTGTCCCAGGAAATGGCGGCCTTGGACGCAGACGCCAAGGACCACGACCTGATCTTTTTGAACGAGATCGGCCTGGACCCCGGTATCGATCACATGTCGGCCATGCGCATCATCGATGATGTGCACGCGCGAGGCGGCAAGATACGGCACTTCCGCTCCTACTGCGGCGGTCTACCCGCCCCCGAGGCCAACGACAACCCTTTCGGCTACAAGTTCTCCTGGGCGCCGCGCGGTGTGCTGATGGCCAGCCGCAACGGTGCGCGATACTGGCGTGACAATCACGTCGTCGAGGTTTCTCCCGAGCGGCTGTTCCGAGACATGCATCTGCTTCACGTGCCGGAGGCGGGCGATTTCGAGGCCTATCCCAACCGGGACTCTCTCGAGTACCGGGAGATCTACGGACTGGGAGACGAGGTCCACTCGGTCTTCAGGGGCACCCTGCGCTACATCGGCTGGTGCAATTCGATGTCCCATTTCGTGAAGATCGGCCTGCTGGACATCGAACCGCGGGACAGCAAGGGCATGACCTACGCCGATTTCATGCGGGATCTGCTCGGCGCCGGCCCGGATGAGGACCTGCGGGTGGTCGCCGCCAACCGTATGGAACTACCGCCGGACTGCCTGCCGCCCTGGAACCTGCACTGGCTGGGCATGTTCTCGCGCCGGCCCATCGGTCACGACAGCATTTCCCCACTGGACGCCCTGGGGGAAATCATGCAGGAGAAGCTTTCCTACAACCCCGGCGAACGGGATATGGTGGTGCTCTTCCACGAATTCAAGGCATGGTTCGAGGGCGACGGCCACTACGAGCGCCTGACTTCCAGCCTGGTGGACTTCGGTGTCCGCTACGGGGACAGCTCCATGTCCCGCACCGTTTCCCTGCCGGTGGCCATCGCCGCGCAGCTGATTCTCGAGGGCAAGGTCGCCCGGCGCGGCGTGCTGCGCCCGGTCACCGCCGATATCTACAATCCGGTTCTCGACGAGCTCGCGAACCTGAACATAGTCTGCTCTGAAGAAATGACGGTTTACTAACCAGGCGTTTGATCCTGGAGGAAGAAGGAATCCTGAAATGGCCAAGAAGAAGCAGAAACTCCTGACCAGGAGCGAGATCTTTCGGGCGCTGGGCCTGAAGGCGAAAATGAAGGGCGCCAATTGCGGCGGGGAGTGGTTCGCCGACAGCAAGGATTACATAACTTCGGTGAATCCGACCAACGGCGAGGTGTTGGCCCGCATTGAACAGGCCAGCGCCAAGGATTACGACAAGGTCATGAAAAGTGCCCGCACCGCGTTCCTGGCCTGGCGGGAACTACCGGCGCCCAGGCGCGGCGAGATCGTCCGGCAGATCGGCGAGGCCCTGCGGGCGAAGAAGGAGATGCTCGGCGCCCTGGTCAGCCTGGAGATGGGCAAGATCTACACCGAGGGGCTTGGTGAGGTGCAGGAGATGATCGACATCTGCGACTTCGCCGTGGGCCTGAGCCGCAACCTGAGCGGACCCACCCTGCAAAGCGAGCGCCCCAAGCACCGCATGATGGAACAGTGGCATCCGCTGGGCGTGGTCGGCGTCATCAGCGCCTTCAACTTTCCGGTCGCGGTCTGGGCCTGGAACACCGCGCTGGCCTGGGTCTGCGGAGACAGTTGCCTGTGGAAACCCTCGAGCAAGACCCCGCTGTGCGCCGTCGCCTGCCAGAACATCGCCAACGAGGTCTTCAAGGCCAACGGGTTGCCCGAGGGCGTCAGCTGCGTGACCATCGGCCGCGGTGCGACCATCGGGGAGAAACTTGTCAACGATCCGCACATTCCCATGGTCAGCGCCACCGGTTCGACCCGCATGGGCCAGCGCATCGGCGGCATTGTCGGCGCGCGCCTGGGCCGCACCATCCTGGAGCTCGGCGGCAACAACGCCGTCATCATCAGCGAGAAGGCCGACCTGACCGGCGCCCTGGCCAGCGCGTTTTTCGGCGCCGTGGGCACGGCCGGACAGCGCTGCACTTCGACCCGGCGGTTGATCATCCAGGAGAAGGTCTACGACACCTTCATCAGGAAGCTGATCGCCAACTACAAGCGCGTGGCGATCGGCAATCCCCTGGATGCCAAGACCCTGATGGGTCCCTTGATCGACGAGGGCGCCGTCGCGGATTACCAGAACGCCATCAAGGCCGCCAAACAGCAGGGCGGCAAGGTGCTGTACGGCGGCAAGGTCTTGAAACCCTTCGGCGCGGCGACTTTCGTGCAGCCGACCATCATCGAGATCGAAAACAAGGCCAAGATCGTGCAGGACGAGACCTTCGCGCCGATCCTGTACGTGATGAAATACAAGAAGATCGAGCAGGCCTTCAAGCTGCACAATGACGTGCCCCAGGGGCTGAGCAGCGCCATCTACACCGACAGCGTGAGCGAGGGCGAGGCGTTTTTGAGCTATCTGGGCAGCGACTGCGGGATCGCCAACATAAACATCGGCACCAGCGGGGCGGAGATCGGCGGCGCCTTCGGCGGCGAGAAGGAAACCGGCGGTGGGCGCGAGTCCGGCTCCGATTCCTGGAAGCTGTACATGCGTCGGCAGACCAATACCACAAACTGGGGCGGGGAGGTTCACCTGGCCCAGGGGGTGGAGTTCAAGGCGTAGCCTCTGCGGTAATTCGGTGACTCACGATGGCCCCGCCCTGCTTCTGCCGGGCGGGGCCTTGTATAGAATCCCGGTTGCTGGTCTTGAAGATACATCAGCTTGTCCTACGGTTGGATCGGGTTTCATGTATTTGCGGCCAAGGAGGAAGCCGGCCCGGAATCATTGATATCACCCCGTTATCCTGATAAGCTTAGCCCGGATTATTCATGAATAATCCGGGTTAGCAACGAAACCGATGTTGGGTGGTTGGTAGTGCCCTCTGAATCGGTGTCCACGTTCCTCACCAAAATGCACGTTCCTCACCAAGATGATTGCGTACGGGTTTCTGCCATGAATATTCACACACGGACAAAAACTTTTTTACGTTTTGCCCTGATCGTATTTCCGGCCGTGGCCCTTGTCCTTGCCTCCTGCGGCAATGATACCCCGACCATGTGCCCCCTAGATGGATATGGTGCGCTGGAAGGCTACGTCAGGTCTTCGGGGCAGGGTATCTCGGCAGAGATTTCCGCTGTTTCCGAGGAAGGCGGCTACCTTGGTGTGCGGACCTTTCGCACGACTTCGGATTCGACGGGCTGGTATCGGCTTGAATTGCCTGTCGGCCTGTACCGGCTGGAAGTCAGCCCCGGCGTATGGGCGCTCAGTACGATGAAGTCAGCGGACACCATCCGGGTTACGGCCCGCGTCATCCGGTTCGACCTGGACCGCTGCCGGGCCGAGATTCGTATCGCCATGCCGGACAACTTTGACGGCGACAGCTTCTCCATGACGCTGGAGGAGGAGGAGGAATACGGCCGGGTTCAGATGACTAAAAGCCAGGAGGATGGTTGGCTTCATTTCGGGTTTTCCGCACTTCTGCCCGGATACTACGCCATGATCCTGGGGGGAAACTGGCAACTGGGTGAACCCCTCTACCTGCGCCGGCCGACGGCTCCAGGCGATGTCTCGCGAATTTGGCTGGGTACGGACAGGGTCGCTGTTTTCGAGATCGATTTCAGGGATACCTACGCCACCATCAGTGGGGAAATTTCCGGCGGCTGCATGGATGCAGACGGTGGCAGCGTTTATTTGACGGGATTTTCCGCGGACTCCCTTCAGGTCGGCGCGACGCGTTGTGCCTCTGACGGATCCTACGAATGGCTCACCCTGCTTCCCCATGAGGTCCGGCTGCTAACGGGACACTACGGTGACGGGCAGTGGATCGGGGGAGACTCCTTCGCCACCGCCCGCGTGTTCGACCTTGCCCCGGCCGCGCGGGTCACCGGCGTCGATCTCGTCGCAAGCGGTTTCCAGCTCCAGCTGAATGGTCCGGGCGATCTGACGGTTCACCGGCCCTACGCATCCGTTCATGACGAGTGGGGGAACGAACTCTTCGGGTCGGACCTCTACGAAAACCCGTTTACCTTCTGCAACCTTCGGGCGGGCCGATACTACCTGCATCTGGACGGCTACTGCAACGAACAGGTCTGGGCTCCCCAGTGGTACGACGGGGCGAATGGCTGGCAGGATGCTACGCCCATCGACCTCGGGGAAGGAGAATTCCGCCGCCTGGTGATGGAGTTGGTCACCGGCGGCAGCATCGAGGGGGAATTGCGGACGGCGGACGGGCAACTTCCCGATTTCACGGAATGCGGACTTTTCGATTTTGCCGGTAACCCTCTCTGTAGAGAGTGGGAGAATTGGCGGTGGTTCACTGGTGGTCTTTTCAACATCACCGGTCTTGCCGACGGCGATTATTACCTGGCAGCCAGGACGGAGTCCGGTGATGCATGGTGGTATCCCGGGACGTTGGATTTCGCCGAGGCCGTTCCCATAACCATCGCAGGCCTCGGGGCAGTAACGGACCTCAACTGGCTGCTGCCTCCGGACGGCAAGGAGGCCGGGCCATGAGACACCTGCTCCTGGGCGTAGCCGTTCTGCTGATCTGCGGCTGCGATGAGTCGATTGATTTGTGCGGTCCCCAGGTCCCCGTTGGCAGCATCCAGGGACGTGTGCGCACCGGGGGCTTGCCGATCGACGCGATGGTCTCGGCCACGCAGCTCGCGAGCAGCACGACTCGCCAGACCGACTTCCGCATCGAGCCTGACGAGCAGGGCAGATATGCCCTGGACCTGCCCGTCGGCCGCTATGTGGTTCAGTTATATGTCGACGGGCACGGGCTGGTCTACGACTACACGGGATCGGAACCCGGGTACGGCAACATTCCCGCCGACACATTGCTGGTCGACAACTTCAGCTCACACGCGGGGATCGACTTCGACCTGGGGGGGCTGACGCTGCAGCTCGATCTGTCGGACCATCTCGATGGTGAACAGGGTGAAGTGATCCTGCACCGTCGGGATGCCGTTGATACGGGGCTGAGGCGGACCTACGTCGACGGCGCCGCCGCCGCCATAGAAAACGGCAGACTCGATATTCAGATCGCCGGCGTCCTTCCCGGGGAATACCAGGTCGAGATCGTACTGGCCAGCGGCGGCGACTACGGATATTACCTCAACAACGACGGGGAGCGCTTCTGGATGCCCGGCACGCGCGATCGGGCCGAATCGCCGTGGTACACCGTGGCGATCGATTCGGTGGTCGCCCTGCAGAGTACGCTCGCCACCGAGCCGGCGCGGATCGAGGGACGCGTTGTGGGCGCCTGGTTGGAGATGGGACTTGAGGCGAACCCGGAACTGTCGATCTTCACCCCCGACTCGCAAATGGTCATGGCCCCCCGCTGGGTCGAGGGCGATGGCAGCTTCGGCGTCGATCTGTATATCCCCGGTCCCGTCAAGCTGCGGGTTGCCCAAAATGGTCTGGAGCAATGGCTCGGCGGTCCGGGCTTTGACGACGCGACGGTCTATATGCTGGAGCTGGGGCAAACTGTTTCCGACATCGAACTCGTGCAAAGCGGCATCCATTTCCTGTGGGACCGGGCCGTGTACCTTTTCTGGGGGGCTGAAATTCGATTCTACGATCCGGTAGCCCTGACGCTTACGGCCACCGCCGAATTGGGCGGGAGTTCAAGCGTCCACATCGGGATCCCGAATCTTTGGCCGGGGGACTTTCTTATTTACCTGACCCCGGGTGACGGCGCGAGAGGATGGGCGGAATGGAGGCCCCAGTGGTGGGACCGGGTGAATGAGCCGGGTCAGGCCCAATTGGTCTCGATCACCTCGGCGGGGCAAATCCTGCGCCTGG
>CBDUYZ010000173.1:0-5941 GCA_965371575.1 uncultured bacterium | reverse complement strand
TATGAGTGGACCGATCCACTCGCCCAGGACGGCCCCGGCTATGTGTGTTTTTTATTTTTTGGGTGATCGAGGGGGAAAGAAAAATGGCAATTCGGATATCGCAATCATTCATGATTCGTGGTTTTGCATTCCTGGCGCTCCTGTCCCTTTTCGGCGCAGGATCGGTTCACGCGCAGGTCCTGGAGGCCAACGACGACAGTTTCGGCATCCCCTACGGGGAACCTCTCTTAGTGGAAGCCTTTGGGGTCCTTGACAACGACATCCTTGACGGACAATCCGCGGGAGAAAACGGGGCGACGTCCGAGCTGGTTACCGATGTCAGCCACGGAATCCTGGTCCTGAATACCGATGGGTCCTTCAGCTACTCCCCCGGCGTCACCTTCGACGGAACCGACAGCTTCGTCTACCGCGCCGTTTTCGCGACCGTGTCGGCCCAGGCGACCGTCACCCTGTCCGCCTGCACCGGTGGGCCGGATGTCTTCACCTGTTGGAATGAAACCGCCTTTCTCGCCAAGGCGGCCGACTCTGGTCTGGCCGATTTCCAGGAGGGATTCGAAGACGATGCCGCATGGGGCCTCGCCCGGTCGCCTCTGGCCGTACCGGTTGTCAACAGCCAGGGTATCCAATGGATGACCAACCATTCAGGTACACCCTCCTACAATGACCTCACAACGGGCCCCGGTCCGGCCAGGACCGGCTTGTGGGGCGTTTTCGATCCCAATCACGGCTACGCCACCGGTACGCAGTCCGAATGCGACATCGACAATCCGCCGATAACATGCCTCTACTACGATGGATTTTCTGGAATCCGGGAGCCCGGCCGCGGGGTGCTCCATGGTGTCGGAGGGTACATCACTGGAACTTCCGGCGCCAATGTCGGAATCATACTCGATGGAGGAATCCCCTTCGGCGGCGGCAAGATTGCCGGAGGCTTTCAGTTCTTCGGTGTGATCGACACGAGGGCCACCGGATTCACTCAATTCGAATTCCGCGAGCTCGACGGCAAGGTTGGGCAAGCGCTGTTCATCTTCGGTGATGATTTTACCCTTCTGACGCCTGCTCTGTCCCCGGTCGAAGAGACGTGGGCCGGCAGTTCACGGGTTTTCTTTGCGGGAGCAGGACCGAACCCTTCGAGCGGTAGGACATCGCTGCGCTTTTCAACGCCCGAGCAGACCGATGTCCAGTTGACCATCTATGACGTGAGAGGTCGGTTGGTGCGCAGTTTGGCGAACGGAACCCGGGGAATCGGCTCACATGTCGTCAACTGGGACGGGCGGGACCACGCTGGAAGAAGTCTCCCGACCGGAACCTACTTCGGCAGACTGACTGTCCAAATCGACGGGAAGCAGGATGTGCAGGTCCGGAAAATAGCGATTACCCGCTAGTAACTTCGAGGACAGGACACCTGCTACACCAAAATCCCTGTTCCTGCGGCGGCGGTTCGCCTAGTATGAGGTTGGCTGAAAATTCACCAACCACATCGAAAGGCCGACCAATTCATGACGCCCAGCAGCGCCCCTGCTCCACGTAACACCCTTCTGCCCCGCATCCTGGGCGCCATCGAGAAAGTTGGCAACGCCCTGCCGCATCCGGCCACGCTGTTCGCCCTTCTCGCCGGGTCGGTCATCTTCCTGTCCTGGCTGCTGAGCGAACTGGGGTTGACGGCGATACACCCCAAGGACGGTTCGCTCATCGAACCGATCAACCTGATTTCGCGCGCGGGCCTGCACTGGATCCTGGACAATACGGTCGAAAACTACACGGGCTTCGCCCCGCTGGGCACGGTGCTGGTCGCGTTGCTGGGTATCGGGGTTGCTGAAAAGAGCGGCCTGATCGCCACGAGCCTGCGGTTGCTGGTGCACGCGGCTCCACGGCGCCTTTTGACCTTCGTGATCGTGCTGTCAGGTGTGATGTCCAACATGGCCAGCGACGTGGGCTACGTTCTGCTGGTACCCCTGGGCGCGATCATCTTTCTGTCGGTGGGCCGGCATCCACTCGCCGGATTGGCCGCGGCCTTCGCCGGTGTTTCGGGTGGTTTCAGCGCCAACCTCCTGCTGGGCACCATAGATCCCCTGCTGGCGGGCATCACCCAGGAGGCGGCCCGCATCATCGATCCCGAGTATTCCGTCACCCCCGCCTGCAATTACTACTTCATGTTCACATCGACTTTCATCATCGCCATCCTGGGTACCTGGGTCACCGAAAAAATCGTTGTGCCGCGGCTCGGCGCCTACCAGGGACAGGCTGAGGAACAGCCCGGAGATCTCGAGCCGCTTACGGCGGCGGAAAAGAAGGGGCTGGGCTGGGCTTTGGCCACCAATTTGCTACTGATGGCGGTGGTGGTGTGGGGGTTGGCGCCCGCCGACGGCTTCCTGCGGAACATCGACACCGGCAGCGTGCTGCACTCGCCCTTCATGCACGGCATCGTGACCTTCATCTTTCTTGGGGGCCTCCTGGCCGGCGTGTCCTACGGGTTGGCCGCGGGCACCTTCAAGACCGACAGCGACGTGATCGCCGGCATGAAGGAATCCATGGAAACGCTGAGCCTGTTCTTGGTCCTGGTGTTCTTCGCCGCCCAGTTCGTGGCCTACTTCAAATACACCAACCTCGGTATGATCCTGGCCATCAATGGCGCCGAGACTCTGAAGTCCTCGGGGCTGGGACCCATCCCGCTGATGCTGTCGTTCATCATCCTGACGGCTGCGATCAACCTGGCCGTGGGCAGCGCCTCGGCCCAGTGGGCCTTCATGGCGCCGGTGTTCGTGCCCATGTTCATGCTGCTGGGTTACACCCCCGAACTGGTGCAGGGCGTCTTCCGGATCGGCGACAGCACGACCAACATGGTCTCGCCCATGATGTCGTTCTTCGCCCTTATCGTGGCCTTCGTCCAGAAGTACGACGCCAAGGCCGGCATCGGGACGGTCATCGCCACCATGCTGCCCTATTCGGTGGCCTTCACCCTGGGGTGGATGCTGTTGCTGGTGATCTGGCTGGTGCTGGGCCTGCCGCTGGGTCCGGGAGCGGGGCTTTATCTGGCTGGTTGAGAGGACATGACACCCGGCCCATCTCCAGACCAGCACCCCGGGCGCGGGGAATCACCCCCAACGGCACTCATCCGACACTCACTGTTGAAGATGCCCGAGGCGACAAATTCTTCATGGTAATTCAAGATGTTTGGATTATTCTTTTCACATGAAGAGGATCCACGCATTCCACCCCCGAGTGACATCGGTGACCATGTTCACCGTGGCCATGTTCCTGATCGGCAGCATATCCCTGCGGGAATATGCCCACTTCGTCGATCATATCCAGAACTTCAACGAGCGCCCCGGAAACAACACCTCGGAATTCGACCACCAGGCCAAGTTCCACTGTGTGACCGAGGCCGAGCCGACCTTCGAACCGCCCGTTTTGCACCAGCAGCTGGTGGCGGTCCTCCAACTCCTCCGGGAGAACACTCCCTCTTCCCAACCTCGTCTTCTGCCGGAAACCCGGGCTCCTCCTGCGTTCATTTGACTTGATCTTCGTCTTGTCAGCAGGGTAGGGCCGCAGGCCCTGCCGTGTGCTCCATTGAACCAGGAGATTCGGATATGTTCAATAATCAGAGACTACTGCCTTCGGTAGTTTTGGTCACCGTCGTGCTGCTTGCCGGCACTGCGGCCGCCCAGACATCAAGCACCGCCACCGGCGTTTCCCGCCTCATGAATCCGGCCATCAGCGCCAATGGGCTTTTCCTCGGACGGGTGTCGAGAGACAACCCGGACCCCGCGTCCAACGGCATCTTCCTTCAGGAAGCGGAAATCCAGATGACCTCGGTGGTCGACCCCTTCTGGACCGCCGATCTGATCGTGGTCTGGGCCCAGCCGGAGGACAGCGACACCTATGACACCATGATCGAAACCGCTTCCCTGAGGAATCGCAGCATGCCCGCGGGACTGGGACTTACCCTCGGCAAGTTCTTCCTGCCCTTCGGCAAGCACGCCATGCTGCATCCCCACCAGTTCCCCTTCATCGACGCCCCCCTGGCCGTGGACGAGTTCATCCCCGGCATGATCGACGTGGGCGTGTCCGTGGATGCGGCCCTGCCCCTGCCCTGGTACAGCGAACTGGTGGTCTACGGGGTGGACGGCCAGGCAGGGGTGTTCGACAGCGATAACCGTGATCTGGCTTTGGGAACCCGACTCAGCAACATGTGGGACATTTCCCTGGACGGAACCCTGGAACTGGGCGGTTCCTTTTGCAGCGGGCCGGAGGCCGACAGCCAACTGACCGGCAACAACAAACGGAACATATTCGGCGCCGATCTGACCTACAAGTGGTCTTCCGGTTCCCTGTCCCAGGGGCCGGCCGTGGCCTGGACCAACGAGGTCGTCATCCCGGAACCCGACCGCAACGCCACCGGCCATCCCTTCGGACTCTACTCCCACTTCCAGTACCGCTTCGGACGAACCTGGTGGTTGGGGCTGGGGGGCGGCGTCACCCGCGACAAGAGCGTCTACGACGGCGAGATCGAAACCCTGGAGGGTTGGAACGAAGCCAAGATCAACGTGGTCTTCGTGCCCAGCGAGTTCAGTTCCATCCGGGCCGAGATCAGCTACCAGGAGAGCCACGAATCGTCCGGCGACGACCTGCGCTATTCCTTGCAATGGAATTTCACCATCGGCTCCCACCCAGCCCATCTGTACTAGGAGGAGACCATGAATTTCACCAAAACCATACTTGTTGCCGCCCTGCTGGTGCTGGCAACCGCCGGCCAATCCCTGGCCGAACTGAAAGTCGTGACCACCATCTCGGACCTGGCCCGTATCGCCGAAGCCGTCGGGGGAGACGATGTCGAGGTATCAACCTTGTGTCCCGGTCCCCGCGATCCACACTACCTCCCCGCCAAACCCTCCCTGGCCCGTAAAATGGCCAAGGCCGATCTGCTCTGCTACAACGGGCTGGAATTGGAAATCGGCTGGCTGGCCCTCTTGCTGGACAAGGCCCGCAATCCCCGCATCAAGCCGGGCGGCCAAGGCGACCTGGACTGTTCCAACGCCCTGGAGCATGTCCTTGATGTTCCCGATGGGAACGTGGATCGATCCATGGGCGACATCCACGCCCTGGGCAACCCCCACTACACCTTGAACCCGGAAAACGCCGTCCTCGTGGCCAGGGCCATGGCCCGCCGCATGGGGGAGTTGGATCCGCAACACGAAGCCGACTACACGGCAAGAGCCGAAGCCTTTGCCCGGAAGATGGCTGCCCGCCTGCCCGGCTGGCATGACCAGCTGGCCGAAGCAAGGTCGAAATTCTTGATCATCTATCATCAGCACTGGAATTATTTCACCCACTGGCAAGATCTGAACGTCATTGGGGAAATCGAGAACCGACCGGGCATCGCCCCCTCGCCACGACACGTCAAGAACATCATCGACAGGGGAAATGATCTCGACGGGGTGATCGTGATCGCCGCCCAGTGGGATCACCTGGAAGTTGCCCGGGAAGTCGCCGAACGCATCGGCGCCCCCCTGGCCGTCCTGCCGGGGTACAGCGGGGCCCAGGAGGGAACCGACGATTACTTCGCCTTCATCGATCGCCTGTGCACACGGGTGGCCGAAGCAGCAACCCAGGCCGTCAAGGAGTAGCTCATGAGTGGATTTCTGGAAATGATGGTCCTGCCGGTGGTGATGGCCATCGTGCTGGTGGCCATGCACTCCCATCTCGGGTTCCACGTGGTCAAGCGGGGTGTGATCTTCGTGGACATCGCCCTGGCCCAGGTGGCCGCCTTCGGGGTGGCCGTTTCCCTGCTGCTGGGCGGTGAACCCGGATCGGGAACAACCCACGCCATCGCCCTGGGCAGCACTTTCCTGGGGGCCCTGCTCATCTCCACCACCCGCACCCGGGGGCAGCGGGTACCCCAGGAAGCGTACATCGGGGTGATCTACGTCGTGTTCAGTGC
>CBDUYZ010000172.1:0-5941 GCA_965371575.1 uncultured bacterium | reverse complement strand
CGACCAGTTGGCGGACTGGCTGTTCGTGCGGGGAGCGCTCACCTGGGAGGCGATGACCAACCTGCCCCGAACCATGCGTGAGGATCTGGCCGACCGCTTCGATCTCACGGGCCTGGAACCCGTGGAGCGCCAGGTGTCCCGCGACGGCACCCGCAAATTTCTTTTCCGACTGCGGGACGACGCCACGGTGGAAAGCGTGATCATCCCCATGGGCGGACATGCCACCTTCTGCATCTCGACCCAGGTGGGATGCGCCATGGCCTGCCGTTTCTGCGCCACCGCCAGGGGCGGCCTGGTAAGGAACCTGGAGGCTGGGGAAATCCTGGAACAGGTGCTGCACATGCGTGCGGATCTCGGGGCCGATCAGGTCTCTGGTTTGGGTGATCGCCAGTTCAACATCGTGTACATGGGCATGGGCGAACCCCTGGACAATTGGGAGGAGGTCGAACGCAGCCTGGTGGTAATGATGGACGAACGGGGTCTGGCGATGTCCCGTCGGAAGATCCAGATCTCCACCAGCGGCCCCCGTGAAGGCCTGCGGCGCCTGGTGGCCGCCAGCCCCGGAGTCGGTTTGACCCTCACCCTCGGCGGCAGCACCGACCAGGAGCGCAAGGCTGTCATGCCGGTTCCGGGACGTACATCCATCCGGGAAGCCCTCGACCTGACTGTCCGCTACGCCCGAAGCGCCGGACGCCGGGCTACCGTGGCCTGGGTCCTGATCGCCGGCGGCACCGATAGCCCCGACCAGGCCGCGCGCCTGGCCAACCTGCTGCGCGGCAAGCCTCTCAAGGTCAACCTGATTCCCATGAACCCCCTGGACGACGCGGATCTCGCTCCGCCGGACGAACGGGACATCCAGGCCTTCCGGCAGATCCTGACCGATGCGGGAGTCGACACTTTCGTACGAACCAGCGGTGGGCGCGACATCGCAGCAGCCTGTGGCCAGCTGCGGCGACGGCGACTGAAACCCTGACCGGCTTTGGATATCATGTAGAAAAATGCCCCTCCCGCGAGAGGGGCTTCAGGGAGGAAACTGGCCGTTCAGGCGACGTCGGCCAGGGTAGTCTTTTCCAGGGCGCCGATCAAGGCTTCCTGGGCTTCCCGCCAGACATGAGCGATGGCGCAGTTGCCGGCCTCCTGACAGGGATCAACTTTTCGCAGGCAATGATTCAGAGCGATGCCCCCTTCGCAGATCTCGACAATTTCACGAAGGGTGATCTCTTCGGTGGGACGACCCAGGCTGAATCCGCCCTTGACCCCGCGGTGGGACTTTACCACACCGGCTTGGGCCAGCATCTGGAAGATCTTGGCTAGAAATGCCTCGGAAACTTTGCAGGCGCCGGCGATGAGTTTGAGTTGGACAGGAGACTCATCTTGACGACGGGCAAGTTCCTGTAGGCCTAGGATCGCGTATTCGGTCTGTCTGGTAATCTGCAGCATCTGGACCTTTCCTCCGTATGACCTCGTCCTAAAAATCTCCCAGTAACTAAAAAGGACAATGTAGGGATTGTTGTCAAACTATCCTGTACCACGCGACAAAAAGACTTTTGTTCCCAAATTCAAAACTGGCTGATTGATGGACGGTCGACGAAATATTCGGGGCGCCTGGGAGCAGTGGCGCAGATTCTTCACCCGTTGACAAATCAGGGGGTCCGGAGTAAGCATTGAGACCGCTGTTCCTAATCAAGACAATCCCGGTACGGGAGACGACAAGGAGAGCCTCATGTCCGTTCAGACCATTCCAGAACTCTTCCTCACCGCGGTTCGCGAATTTCCCCGCCCCGACTGCTTTTCCTACCGAGACGATTCGGGCCAGTACGTCGACGTCTCCAGCGAGGAAGCTTTGCGCCGGGTCAAGGCCCTGCGGATGGGCCTGAAATCCCTGGGGGTCCAGCCCGGCGACAGGGTAGCCTTGCTTTCGGAAAACAGGATCGAGTGGGCCCTGGCCGACCTGGGCAGTCTTTGTGCCGGCGCCGTCACGGTGCCCATCTATCCCACGTTGCTGCCGGACACCATCGAATACATTCTCAGTGAATCCGAACCCGTGGCGATTTTCGTCTCCACCGAGGAGCAGGCGACCAAGATCCACCAGATGCGCGACCGACTGCCCTTTGTGCGGGACGTGATTTCCTTCGACCGGACCGGCCTACCCGACATCATGACCTTCGACAAGCTGAAACAGATCGGACAGAACCTCCTCGAGGACAACCCCCCGGACACGCGGGACGAATGCGCCGACGTGGACAAGGATTCTCCCTGCAGCATCATCTATACCTCAGGCACCACGGGCAACCCCAAGGGAGTGGTTCTGTCCCACTGGAACTTCGTTTCCAACGTGCTGACCATCAAGGACCAGGTGCGTATCGATTCGACCGACCGTTGCCTGTCCTTTCTGCCTTTGAGCCACGTCCTGGAAAGAATGGGAGGCCTGTTTACCATGCTCTCGGCGGGCGCGGGCATCGCTTACGCCGAAAAAATGGAGACCGTGCCCCAGGACATCATCGATGTCCAACCGACCATTATGATCAGTGTGCCCCGCCTGTACGAGAAGATCTACGGCAAGGCCCTGGCCACTGCCTCGGGCGCGGGCTTTCCCAAGAAGAACATCTTCTTCTGGGCGAGGGATATCGCGATGCGCAAGGCCCGCATGAAAGCCGTTGGCCAGAAACCCGGGGCCTGGTTCAACGTCCAGTCCGCCGTGGCTGACAAGCTGGTGTTCGGCAAGCTGCGCGCCAAGCTGGGTGGTCGGATCCAGATCATGATTTCCGGCGGCGCCCCGCTCAACATGAAGATCAACCAATTCTTCAACGGGGCGGGTTTGATCATTCTCGAGGGTTACGGCTTGACCGAAACCTCCCCCATCCTGACGGCGAACACCTTTGAAAACTTCCGTTTCGGCAGCGTGGGCAAGGCAATTCCCCAAACTGAAATCAAGATCGCCGAAGATGGGGAAATCATCGCCCGGGGGCCCCAGGTCATGCTGGGATACTACAAGAACGAGGCCGCCACCAGCGAGGTGTTGGACGAGGAAGGTTGGCTGGCAACAGGCGACATCGGCCATCTCGACGAGGACGGCTTCCTGTTCATCACCGACCGGAAGAAGGACCTCATCGTGACCGCCGGCGGCAAGAACATCGCCCCCCAGCCCATCGAGAACCAGTACGTTGCCGACAAGTACGTTACCCAGGCAGTGGTCATCGGTGACCGCCGCCAGTTCCTCTCCGCCCTGATCGTGCCCAACTTCGAGATCCTGCAGGAGTTCGCCGCGAGCAAGGGGATCAGCAACATGGCGCATGCCGACCTGGTCCGTCATCCGGAGGTCAACGCCCTGTTCGAGAGCATCATCAACGAGATGAACAAGGATCTGCCCGGCTTCAGCCAAGTCAGAAAATTCACGCTCCTGGAGCAGGAATTCACCCTGGAGGAGGGTGAACTTACGCCAACCATGAAGACCAAGAGATTCTTCATAAACCGGAAGTACAAGGACCTCATCGACACCATGTATCCCGCTCCACTGGAAGTGGAAGACGACTGAAATGAGTGGGACTCTCGAGGCCCGCCAGCCGACGCGCCGGGTTTCCCTCTGGGTAAGACCGATGGTCTGCACGACCGTCGGGCTGATCGGCAATATCCTGTTGTCCGGCGGCAAGCTCGCCTTCGGAATGATCGCCGGGTCGGCGGCGCTGGTCGCCGACGGTTTTCACAGCCTGGCCGACGTGCTCAGCGACGTGGGGATTCTCCTGGCCCTGAAGGCCTCCACCCGTCCTCCCGACAAGAACCACCCCTACGGGCACCACAGCTTCGAAACTCTCGGCGCCACGCTGGTCGCATTGTTCATGCTTGTCACGGCCGTGATGATAGGTCGGGAAGCCATCGACAATCTCATCAACGGCACCTTTTTGCATCCCCGCCTGCCGGCGCTGCTGGTCACGCTCGGGGCGGTGATCATCAAGGAGGCCATGGCCCGCTACACCCTGTTCGTCGGACGATTGCACGGTAGTCCCGCGTTGCTGGCCAACGGCGTCATGCACCGGTCGGACGCCATCAGTTCGCTGGCGGCAGGCGCCGGCATCGGAGGGGCCATGCTCGGCTGGACTTTCCTGGACAGCGTCGGCGCCCTGGTCATTTCGCTCTTCATTCTCAAGATGGGCTGGGATTTGATGCGGGAAAACGTCATGGCCCTGATGGACACGATGCCCGACGAAGAGCTGGTGGGCGAGATCCAGAGCGCCGCACTCGCAGTGGCCTGCGTTCAGAAGGTGCCCGACCTGCATGTCCGGCAGAGGGGATCGTGGTTCATGGCCGATCTGCGGATCACGGTTCATCCGGACCACACCATCGAAACCGCCCACATCATCGCCCATGCCGTCGAGGACCGGGTCCGCGAAGAGGTGGACCGGGTGGCCAGGGTATTCGTCCACGTTGAACCCGGCGCGCGCGATCAGACGTTTGACTGTCCGGTATGCCGTGTGCCGCCGCAGCGGTGATCGCTATGACCGATCACTTCCGGTCCGCACGATTCCCCAGGGCCACCGTGAAGTTCAGGACCCGCCCCCCGCGTTCGACCCGGACCTCGACCAGTTCGCCCGGTGCATGGGATCTGAGGGCTCGGGCAAAGGTCTGTAGATCCTCGACCGGGGTCCCGCCGAGCATGATCAGGACATCCCCCTTCTGCAGACCCGCCTGGGCAGCCGGGCTGCCGTCGAAGACTCCGGCCAGCTTGTAGCCTTCGACCTCCTCGGTAAAATCAGGAAGAGACCCGAACCATGTATCACGGTTCTGGCTATCGTTCCCATCCTGGCGGAGATTCTTATCGGTGATCATGATCCAGGGCAGGTCCCCTGGCTCGATCCGGATGAGACGAAGCAGGCGTTTGGCATAGTCGGTAACCGCCGCCATGGCCTCGAAATCGAGGGTGGGCCAATCGTCGGTCGGGCGGTTGTATTCGGGATAGGCTCCACCGAAAATGAAGATGACGGGACTTTCCCGGGTATTGAAGGACATGTGGTCGCTCCCGGACCACCCACCCTCGGCCAGAGAAAGCTCCAACCCTCCCGTATTGGCGGAATCGACCAGGGCCCTGAACGAGGGTGTGGTGCCCACGCCGCTGACATACAAACGGTTTCCTGTCAGCTGCCCGACGGTGTCGAAATTGATCATGGCATCCACGCTATCCGGAGCAATCGGCAGATGTGATACCATGTACCCCGACCCCTGCAGACCGACTTCCTCGCCCACAAAATTGGCGAACAACACGCTGCGCCGATCGCCTGGAGCCTGCCGGTCCAGTTCCGTCAGGCTGATCAGCTCGAAGACCATCGACACGCCCGAGGCGTTGTCGTTGGCACCCGGATAGAAGTCGCCCTTGGCCGGTGGGAGCGCGGGACCCTCGGCGGGGGTCACCCGACCGAGATGATCATAATGTGCCCCGACCACCACGTAACGTCCTGCCAGCCGGCCGTTTCCCCGCAGAATTCCCGCTACGTTGCGTCCCGTTTTCCCGCCGAGTTCCTCACCGGCCCAGCCTTTACCGGACAGGGGGACTTCCTGGAACCAGGATCCGTCGAAGGCGGGTTCGAGACCGAGGTCCTCCATCCAGGTCGCGAGGGTTTCGGCAGCGGCCTCGGCTTCCGGGGTGCCGCTGGCCCGGCCTGCCAGGGCCGGATCCGTCAGGACGATCGTGCGGGACTTGAGATTTTCCGGGGAAGGCCCCGTCTCGGCGGCCCCCCGACCGTCAGCCGGACAACCCAGGGCGGCCCCGCCGGCCAGGATGACCGCTATGATGCGCAGGCTGTTCACTTGGATTCTCCTCCCAGAATGGCGCGAAAAGATTCAACGGCGCCGCAATAGACCTGAAAATGGCCGCTGAAAGTGGAAAGATGACTCTCCATGTCGTGCCGGGACTCTGAAGCGGTGGCCATGATGACCGCAAACACGCTCT
>CBDUYZ010000171.1:0-5941 GCA_965371575.1 uncultured bacterium | reverse complement strand
TTCCCCCATGTGCGCAACCTGTTCGTCGACGCCTACGCGCGCCTGGTCGCCATGCGCCTCTTTGCCCTTCGCGCCGCCGATTACATGCGTGTCGGCTCCACGGACGACAGACGCTATCTGCTCTTCAACGCCATCGTCAAAATGAAAGTAACCACCGAGGGCGAGGAAGTAATCAACCTGCTATGGGACGTGATCGCCGCCAAGGGATTCGAGAAAGACACCTTCTTTGAAATTGCGGCACGCGACATCAGGGCGCTGCCCAAGCTGGAGGGCACGGTCCATGTCAACATCGCCCTGATCATGAAGTTCATGGCAAACTACTTCTTCAAATCCGCTGATTTTCCGGAGGTCGGGCGCCAGGACCAGGCGGCGGACGATGAGTTCCTGTTCAACCAGGGCCCCGCCCGAGGACTGGGCAAGGTGCGGTTCCATGACTATCGCCGGACATATGCCGGGTGCAACCTGCCCAACGTCCGCGTATTCCGCCGGCAGACCGCGGTGCTGAAGCGAATGCTCCTGCTGGCGCGCCCGCGCAAGAACCAACTACGCGACATCGATTTCCTGCTGGCGCTGGGACAGATGTTCACCCTGGTGGTCTATGGGCAGTTGATTCTGGAAAACGCCGGGATCTGCGACATCGACGACGATACCATCGACCAGATTTTCGAGTTCATGGTGCGTGATTTTTCCGCCTACGCCCTTCAACTGCGCGACAAACCTTCGTCAACCAGGCTGCAACAGTGGCACTGTAGCCAGATGATGCGCAGACCCGCCGTCGACACGGATCGTTTCGATCGGGTTTGGCTCGAGCATGTGTTCTCGATGCGGGGATCATACACAATGAACGATTAGTGGGGCCGCGCTTCAAACATCTCCACCGCCCAGACGCAGGGCCTCACGCATGACCTCCTGAAGAGTCGCGCCGCTTTCGAGTGCCCGCTGCCGGCAGTCCTCGTATTCGGGTGTTCTGCGGACTCTGCCCGAAGGCAGCTTCACGCACTTCAGACGAATGTCCCCGAATCGCGTTACTACCGTTTCATGGGTTCTGGATAGTACCGTCCGGTTGGCCCGCCAGTGCCGCAGGCCGATGGTGGTTGTCTCTGTCAGGATTATTTCCGCCAATTTCGGCAAATCCGATTCATGGCACAGAACCTCCAACCGGTGCCCCGGTCTTCCCTTCTTCATCAACAGGGCGCAGAGGCTCAGATCGAGGGCTCCGCTGGAAAGAAGCAGGTCCTGGAAATGACCGCCCAGCAACTCCCCCGAAGTATCATCGAGATTGGTTTGGATCACGCAGATCTCATCCGCCCCGGGGTCTGCAGCGGAGACCGGATCGCCGAGTCCGACCCGCAGACAGTTGGGCTGGTCGAAGTCCCTGTCACCGGCGCCGTAACCGGAGGCGGTCATATTCAACGCGGGAAGGGAAAACCCGGGAGCCAGGGCCTTTATGATCGCCGCGCCGGTGGGCGTGGTCATTTCGGCGGTTATGTCACCGGCAAATGTGGGCACACCCTGCAAAAGCAACTCGGTCGCCGGGGCAGGAACGGGCAGCTTGCCATGGGCGCAGTCGACGAAACCGGATCCGGTACAGATGGGTGTCGCGACAACCGCCGAGTAATCGAGTTCAGCCAGCAACAACGCGGTCCCCACGATATCCATGAGCGAATCGACTGCACCCACTTCGTGGAAGTGGACCTTGGCCACGGGAATACCGTGTACGGAGGCCTCGGCCTCGCCGAGCAGGGTGAAGATCCTTCCGGCGAGGGCCTTGGCGCGGTCCGGGAGGTCGGCGCCATCGATCAAGGCGAGGATGTCGTGAAGATGGCGCGCTACCGGTTCGGTTCGGTCCTCGATATTCACCTTGGTGCAGCGGATGCCGCACTTGTGCACTTCAGTGATCGTTATCGCGACCTCTGGAAACCCCAGGACCCGCGGCAGGTCTTGAAGTACCTCTCGCGGGGCCCCCAGATCCACCAGGGCCGCGAGCATCATGTCGCCGCTGATCCCTGAAAATGGTTCGATTTTGAGGATTTTCATGAATTGTTTCGTTCCCGGCCAAGGATCCTGGCAGCGGCGATAGCGGCGCCGAAGCCGTTGTCGATATTGACGACCGTCAGCCCGTTGGCGCAACTGGCGAGCATGGCATGCAACGCCGTGGTGCCGCCTTGGGCCACACCGTAGCCGATGCTCGTCGGCACGCCGATGATGGGTTGGCCGACCAGCCCGGACAGGACTGACGGCAAGGCGCCTTCAAAGCCGGCGACGCAGATGACAACATCGACCTCCGCGAGATCCGGCATCACGGCGAACAGGCGGTGGATTCCGGCCACGCCCTTGTCCACGAAAGTCCTGGCTTGTATGCCGAGAAACTTCAGAACGGCGGACGCTTCGGCGACCACCGGAGCGTCAGAAGTGCCGGCGGCTATGATACCGACCACACCGCAATTTCGGGGCGGGTTGTCTTGGCCGAAAAGAAGCGTCCGGGAGACGGCATCATAGAGGCAGTCCCCGATCGTGTCGGCCAGGATCACCCCTTTTTCTTCCTGTAATCGGGTTATCAGACAGCTGTCGCCGCGCTTCTGGAAAACGGACAGGATCTCTGTGATCTGCTCGATTGTTTTCGCTTCGCCGAAGATGAACTCGGGAAAACCGAGGCGGTCAGCCCGTTCAAAGTCGATGTGATGAGTATTCATTCAAGGACCCTGTTCATTTTCCCGGAGACGAATCCCTCCGGGTCGATCTCGATGCGCTGAAAGCCGATGGCCTGAAAGGCGTGGACGAGTTCCGTCTCCTGACGACGCAGGTCCGGCAATCGTTCCACCGGCACTTCGATTTTCGCGCAACTTGTATAGTGCCGAACCCGGGAAACAGGAAATCCCCGCGTCTCGAGGATCCCTTCTCCCGCTTCGATCTGCTGCAGTTTTTCGGTTGTTATCTCATTGAAGTACGGTATCCGGCTGCTCAGACAAGGGCTGGCCGGCTTCTCCCAGCACTCGAGTTCGAAGTACCGGGCGATTTTCCTGAGTTCGTCCTTGTTGATGGAGCACTCCGCCAACGGACCGCGGACCTTGAATTTGGCTGCCGCCTGCAGGCCTGGACGGTAGTCGGAGTGGTCGTCGAGATTCTCTCCCCCGAGGATGTGGCGGAACCCGACTCTCCGCCGAACCGCTTCAAGGCGGGTGAACAGCTCCGACTTGCAGTGGAAACACCGGTTTTCAGGGTTACCACGGTAAGCCGGGTCGTCCAGTTCCCGGGTGTTGACGATTTCCAGGGGAATGTCGTGTCTGGCCGCAAAATCCCTCGCCCCGCGCAAATCCCGTTGCTTCAGGCTCGAGGAGTCGCCGACCACCGCCAGACAGCGCTCGGGGCCGAGGTACCGGCGCGCCAGATACGCCACCAGCGAGCTGTCGATGCCGCCGGAAAAGGCGACCACGCAGGACTCACAGGTGGTGAACCACTGCTCCAGTTCAACGATTTGGGCTTTTGTCCGGTCTGAATGCATCTGTTTCCCACCTGATATCATCGCCAGGGCTGTCAGCGAGGCAGGGATTCAAGCAGCGCGGCCGCCGTCTCGCGATCGGCAAAGCCGGCCACGCCAAGCAGCTGTTTCTCGTTGCCTTGCAGCACAACCACGCCTTCATAGGGGATTTCACGCCAGAAGAAAAGACTGCCGTCCGGGCGGATCTCACTCGTCCATTTGCTGCTTTTTCCGTTCAGGAAGGCTTTGCTGGGCGTCATCACGAATAGGCGGTATTCGAATTCATCAGCCTGTTTGTAGGTAGCATGCAGGCAATTTCGTAGATCGGCCAAGCCCAGGAAGTCGCTGCCGGCGAAAGCCACGGTGCCGGGCACCCGGCCTTGCTCGGGCAGTGATTTCAGCTGGGGGGGCAGATCATCGCTGCCTGGCAACGCGGCGGCAATGTCCCGCATGGCTCGTCCGAGGAGATCACCGGAAACGTCACCGCCCCCCACTTCCACTTTCACGTAGAAACGGTCCTTCAGCAGCAACCCCCGGTACGGAGGCTGGAGTACGGCCAAGGCGCCGGCGCCCGCCAACGGGTCGCCGTCTGCGGGCCTTTCTCGCTCGAAAACTCCGTACGCGTCCAGGGGACGGCCCATGTCATAGACACTGACCGACAGCGCGCTGTCGCCCTGTTCCAGATCCAGAACCACGAGCTCGCGGAACCCGTAGGACAGGAAAAGGTCGGCAGCACCATTGATGTATTCCCAAAGGCTGTCGCGATCAAAACGGTATTCCTCGTCGACCGAGGTCCAGCCGGCAGGGACCGGAACCTGTACCGGTTCGGGCTGGGCGGCTGCCGGTACGGCAAATGCCAGGGCGAGCCCCAGGATGAGTACATTCAGGACAATTCGCACTTTGGACTCCTTCAGACCATGGACAGCAGACCGTGAGCCTCAAACAGCTGGGCCTGCACCCGGACACCGTGAGGACAAGCATCGATGCAAGGGGCGCTGCAGTCGAGACACACCCCGGCATTGGCCTGGGTCAGCTTGGCGTATTTGCGCATGGCGTACTTTTCACGACCCTGTTTCCTGTAATAATAGGCATAACGCATGATCGTGCTGACGGGTACCTGATGATCACACGCGCTGCTGCAATCGGTGCAGCCGATGCGGCAGTTGCGGGAACGGTAGACCCGGGCATACTCGTCGAGAAAGCGCAGGCCGGCGCTTGAAAGCCGGGTCCCGGTCAAGGGCAGGAACTTGTCCAGGCTATCGAAGTTGGGCATGGACGGACAAATGGTGTGGGCATCGGCGTTGCGCAGGACCCACTGGTAGCTCTTGAAATCCAGATCGTCCTGCGTCTTGATGCCGTGCTTCTCGATGAACGGCATGCTCGCCGCCAGGGATTTTTCGAATTCTGGCCTCTCCCGCTCGATGTGGGCCTTGATGCGTTCGACGGCCTCCTCCCGAGTGGAGCCCTGGCCCTCGATGTAGTCTAGCCAACCCTGGATCATCTCGCTGGGATTCTCCACGTCGAGCACCGGCATCTCCATGAGGCCCGTGGCAGACTTCATGATCGTCGTACCGATATTCTTTTCTTTGCAGGCATTGAGGACGCGCTCGCCCTCATCCTGGTTGATGAAGCCGTACGACAGCAGCATCACGTCAAAACGGCCGTCGGCGACCGCCTTCAGGAGCACCGTATCCATGGAATCCGGTTCATCTCCCCGCGGGCCATGGCTGCTGATCCCCACGTGTTTCAGCTTACCTTCGGCCTTCAGCTTCTCGCAGGCGCTGTGGAACGGTTCGTACGTGACCAGCTCCTGGTCAGCGATCCCGTGCATCATCAAGGCGTCTGCGTAGGGGGTCTTCATGCGCTCGAGACATTTGTTGAAACGCTCGATGAGGTTCTGTTCGTCCGGCTCCTTCTCGACATCCAGCTTGGTGACGATGAAGATCTTGGCACGGTCCATGTGTTTCATGGCGGCGCCGATCTTGGTCTCCGAGTCGCCGTTGCCATACATCTCGGCCGTATCGAACAGGTTGATACCGTGGTCGTAGGCGTAGCGCACCACATTGGCCTCGGCAATGGAACCGCAACCCATGCTTACGTCGGAAACCTTGAAGCCAGTGCGCCCCAGTGTGCGGTGACGGGAGATCTTGGGCGTGGAAACCTCCTTTGGCGCCTCTTCGCTCCCATGAGCCAGGACAGGTGCCGTGGCGGCGCCCAGAGCGACTACTCCACCTGTAGCGAGAAACTTACGGCGGCTGATCCTGGGAACTCTCTTTTCGGCGGGATTCTTCTCGCTCATGGATTTCCTCTTTCGTTGGGTATCGTACTAGCAGGCTGTTGAAAAACTGGGCTCGGTCGCGCTGGCTGGCCCTTTGGGTTCGGGCGGTGATCGGCCGTCTCCTTTGTTACTCCTCCTCCACGATGCGCACCGGCATCGCGTCGTCGTCGTGCCGCAAATCCAGC
>CBDUYZ010000170.1:0-5959 GCA_965371575.1 uncultured bacterium | reverse complement strand
GATTGAACATGACCCCGTACATGTGCCAGATCAGGATGGCCAGGAAAGCCAGCCAGGCCTCGTAGTAGTGGATGATCAGGAAGATTTCCATGACGCCCTTGCCGATATAGGCTGTCAGGGCTTTTTCGAACCACATGGCCAGACCGGTCAGGACCATGACGACGGTCCCCCAGATCAGGGCCCAGTACTCGGCCTTTTCCACGAAGGAGAAGCGCCGCATCTGCGGGTGTATGTCGGTGCGCCCGATGTTGTACATGAACATGCCCCAGACCTGCTTGGCGTCGTTCCAGTTCGGCGCGATGTCACGCAGGAAGATCCGGCCTCTGACCGTTATCAGATAAATCACGTGCCACAGCGAGCCGAGAATCATCACAACCGCAGCCACGCGGTGGATCATTCCACGCAGGTAGGCCCCTCCCTCGTGTCCGAAGATCATCTTGGCCCACCACGCGTCGTAGAAGCGAAGGGAAAAACCGGTGATGACCAGAACGGAAAAGGAGACGGCCAAGACAGTGTGCTGAACCACCTCGTCGGCTTCCATACGCCTTACTTGCTTCTTTTGCAGGACGTTACGGACCTGGCGCAGCCAATCCAGGAAGCAGTAGACGACCATACCGCCGATGATCAACAGGATCATGACGAGGTAGATGGTACGCACGTAATAGGGCCAACCCTCGGCCACTCCGGTAACGGGTTCGTGGATCTTGGTCTTGGACGCCTTCTCGGGCGACATCCCCTTATGACAGTGGCCACAGGTCTCCACCAGGTTGTTGGCGGCCACCGAGGAGCGCGGATCGTCCGACGGCAGCACCATATGGGCGCCGTGGCAGGACGAGCAGTTGGCCACCGTACGGTCGCCGGCCCGGCTTTTGAGACCGTGATAGGAATCCACGTAGGATTGCAGACGGCCGGACGGCAGGTCGTATTTCTCGTTCAGCTTGGCCGAGTCGTGGCAGGGCGAGCAGGTGGCCTGGGCCACGCGGAACGGGCTTACCGGTGAACGGGGATCGTCCGTGGCGAGGATTCCGTGCTCTCCATGGCAGGTGGTGCAGGTGGGTGAATCCACCTCGCCCCGCGCCACCAGTTCTCCATGGAGTCCTGCCTCGAACTCCTTCTGGATTGTGCTGTGGCATTTGCCGCAGGTTCGGGAAATATTGAAGAAGTTGATCGTTGATTCGATGTTGCCCGGAGGCAGGATGCGGTGGGCCGTGCCCCCGCTGGAATGGCAGTCGTTACAGGAGGCCGCCGTGTCCACTCCCCCGGCGGTGGCCTGGCCGTGCACACCTTTCTGATACACTTCGATGGGGTGCTTGAACCTGATGTTCAGGTTGGACAGGAAATCCTGGTCCTCGTGGCAGGCCCCGCAGGTGGCGGGCAGATTAGAGGCGTGCACCATGGATTCCGAATCGGTATGGGGCAGGATGTGGTGGCCGCCATGGCATTGCTGGCAGGTGGGAACGTCGGGAGACACGCCGACGATTCCCCGGCCATGCTGGGAATAGACCTCGACGGATTCCTCGTGACATACACCGCAATCGGGCCTGGCCAGCTCCAGGGCGTGGGGAACCCTCTTGATATCACCATGACAGTCCGTGCAGGCAAACTCCTCATGGATGCTGCCTAGCAAATCGGCCGCGGAAACCTCGGAGGGGAACCCGCCGGAATTGGTGTGGCAGTCCGCACATACCTCATCGGGAAAGTCCCTGGCGAGGGCCAAAGGGACCATTGCGACAAGAACGAGAAACAGCACGGGAACGTAGACCCTTGCTCGTGTCATTTTCATGAAACCTTTCCCTGGACCCACCCGGTCCCATCGGTCAGCCGGTTCTGTCATTGCGCCGAAAAAATCCAAGGGAAAATCTCGCCGCGTTTTCGGTTCCAATGTTAGTGGACAGTGGAAGCTTTTCCAAAGATTAATGCCTATCAAATTTATGGGCTTGATTACTGTCAATCCAGTGGTCCTTCCGGTGATCATCCTTTTCCGGAAGGCATAACCCGCCTTGAATACGATGATCCGGACTGTGACAATTGAATGACATCCAGTGAGGTAATTTATTGAAACTTCATGAATTGCCAAATCCGGATATCGAATAACTTGTTTAACCCTTGTACCTTAGAAAATTATGCTTGGACAGTAAGGGGCTTCTGGGGCACGTTCCTATCGCTGAGCAACCGGTTAATTGAATAACACTTTCAGTCTGGTTTGACGTCATAACCATTCCAGACCAACCGGTGGAGGTGATCGCCGACAATCTTACCGACCCCGTCCGGGGTCAAATGTTCGACCGGGGCGAATGAACATTCGTCCGGACCAGAACCAACCACCCCAAAAATGGTGAGGTCCGATTCATGGATCGTAGAAATTTCAGCCAGACGGCACCGGGCAACCGGCTCCTCCTGTGGGGGCTGGCCCTTGGCCTGGTTCTGTCTACCGGCGCAAATGCACAATCTCCCGCTGATTTCGTGGGCGCCGAAACGTGCCTCGATTGTCACGACGACATGGCGGACGACTTTGCGCGCACTGTTCACGGACAGCTGGGAGACTACCAGTATCCCGGCCTGGCCAGCGGTTGCGAAACCTGTCACGGGCCCGGAAACAAACATGTGGAGTCCGAAGATCCGTCTGACATTCTCAAGCCCACCGCGGAAATGGGAAACGACGGCACCGATCTGTGCCTTGACTGCCACAGGACAGGCCACACTCTCAACTGGGAGATGAGCACCCACGCCGAATCCGACGTGGCCTGCCTTTCCTGCCACAAGCTTCACGACAATTCCTCACGCCGGGCCCTGCTGAACGGCACGGAGGAGGATGTCTGCTTCACCTGTCACATGGACACCAAGAGCAAGTTCCAGCTGCCGAGTCACCATCCGGTGCGCGAAGGTTTCATGACCTGCTCCAGCTGCCATGACACCCACGGCAACCAGTTCCAGGAGATCGCCGACGGCGAAACCACCCGGGACGCCTGCCTGGTGTGCCATCAGCAGCATGCCGGCCCCTTCGTGTTCGAGCATTCGCCGGTCATGGAGGATTGCATGATCTGCCATGACGTACACGGCACCGTGGCCAACAACCTGCTCCGGCAGAACGAACCGTTCATCTGTCTGCAGTGCCACCAGCCGCACTTCCACAGCATCCTTGAGGGTTTCGACGGAGATTACGGCGTCGATTCCCGCGTATCGGATGCGGACCAGAATTACGCGGGCCTGTCCGGCACGTCGCATCCCGACAGCATGAAGCGCGTGATGCTGACCAAGTGCACCCAGTGCCACCAGTCCATTCACGGATCCGATCTGCCTTCCCAGTCCATCACCGGACAGGGCCGGGCGCTCAACCGGTAACCGTCATGGCGGACCGGCCACCGGGCCGGTCGTCGAACCATACAGACGAGGTGACTATGAGAACGCGAAACCTGCTCATGTGCTCGGCGGTCCTGTTGATGTGCTGGACCGCCATCGGCCTCGCCGATGAAGAGGGCGCATTCGTGGAGGGTACCGCCTCGGTCGGCGCTCATTACAGCGATTTCTCCGACAACCCCCAGCGGGTCGGGGAATACGTCAACCTGAACGCCACCAAGGACCTCCAGGCGGATATGTATCTGAACCTCTTCGGAGGAACGGAAAACACGCTCTACAACATCAACCTGGACTATCGCGACATCGCGACAAAGAAATTCGAATTCGGGATGGACACGAAGAGTTTCCTGGCCGCGGATTTCCGCTATGGATCCTTCGTCCACAACCTGGACCACGACACGCTGACCAACCTGCAGGGCAAGGCCGGCGGGAAACAGGTCTACAACACCGACCATGACCCCATGGGCCGTTACTTCATGGAGTACGAACAGTTCCACGGGAACATCAAGGTCGACATGCCCTTCCTGGCCGATGGTCAGATCACCCTGGGCATGGCCGACCAGCGCAGGTCGGGCTACAAGCAGGCCATGACCATCGACCACTGCGCCTTCTGCCACGTGGAAAGCAACGCCCAAAGGGTCGACCAACAGACCCGGATCTGGAAGGCCGACGTCAAGGGTTCGGCGGGCCCTGTTTCGTTGAACTACGACTTCGCCAAGACCGATTTCGTGGACCGGGCGAACACGCCGGAGCATCACTGGAAGAGCGCCAGGCATCCCGTTGATGGCGAGCCCAAGGACTTTCCCTTTCGGCAACAGTTCCAAGACGTGACGCTACCCTACGCTCGCATGGCGGACAACGACAAGATCAGCCACAACGCGGGAATCAAGGTCGACCTCCAGCAGGCCGGTACCCTGAAGGGCTCCTACACGAACACCAACCGCCGGAACTACCAGACCGGGATCGAAGGCAACTTCAACGCCGGGGCGCTGGGTTACGCGGTCAGGCTGAGCCCGAAGATGCGCCTGACCGGGAAGTTTCTCGCCTACGAGACCAAGGTCGACGACGCCTTCATCGACCTCAATTCCTTCAGAGCCAACGACCCCCTCGGAGGGAACCTGGACTTTGACTGGAACCGGATCTCCTCGGCCAACCGCAAGGTCTACCAGGGAGATCTGAACCTGGGTTGGAAGGTGGCCAAGGGGAAGCATCTGAAGGTGAACTGGCGCTACAAGATCATCGACCGGCCGGCCATGACCCAGAGCCAGACAAACTACATATTCGACGGGGTCAACGACGGCAACGCCGGCATCGTGGAAACCCGGACTTCGGAAGCCTTCGAGAACAAGACCACGGTCAACCGGATCAAACTGCGCTTCGATTCGCGCCTGGGCATGAAGGGCAACTACAACCTCACCTACACCTTCACCGACGTGGACAGGCCGTTCATGAATCCCACGGCCATGTGCGAGGAGAGCCTGGTGGGCACCAACAGCGCCCACGTGACTGCTCTGCCGCCGGTCCTCGACCGTATATATTACTTCCAGCGTGAACGTTTCGGCAACGGGACCAACCAGGCCGCCCAGGCCCACAAGGTGACCGGTCGGGGATCCTACCAGATCTCGCCGCGCACCTCGGTCAACGCTTTCGTGACCTGGGCCCAGGACAAGAACGACGAGATGAACATCTACGAGTACACCCGGGACCTGCTGACCCCCGGTCTGAACCTGTGGACCGCCCCGTCGGACAACCTCCTGTTCACCATCGGCTGGACCTACAACAAGGTCGAATCGAATGCGAACCTGTGCGTCCCGATATTCGATGGCTGAGCGGGCCATGTAGAAGGCTCCGGTTCGGAGCTTGAACATTTTGATTCGACCAGCTCCCAGTCCGACTACACGACCGAAAGCAACGTGTTCTTCCTGAACGCGAACCTGACCGCCGCTGAAAAGTGGAGTTTCTTCCTGGAAGGCGTCTACTCCAAGTCCACAGGCAATTTCAGCTCCTTCACAGGGTTGACGCCCGTTGGCATCGACCCCACCTTCCCGATCAGTCCGGACAACCCCAGCAGCACCGCCGACTACGACTTTTCCGCGATCAACGAGTACAGTGACCTCGACTACAGTCAGCTCGAGGGCACTTTGGGCGTGAATTACAAGCTGGACAAGCAAGCCACGGTGTACGGTTCGGTCAACCTGATGGATCTTCAGGACGACCAGGCCTACGTCTACGGCGATCTGTCCGGCATGCTCGTGACCTACGCGGCGGGGATGACGGTCGGTTTCTGACCACGACCCGAAATCCATTTCCCCGCGTAGGGGAACACCGGGGGGCCTCATGGCCCCCTTCTTCATTCTTCCGGAATGATGCCTCGCCTCAACCAAAACGGCCCGTTATGTAATCCTCGGTCTCCTTGAGGATCGGGTTGGTGAACAGCTTGGCGGTCGGGCCGTATTCCACGACCTGTCCCAGATACATGAACGCCGTGAAATCACTGACCCGACTGGCCTGCTGCATGTTGTGGGTGACCATCAGCACGGTGTAGTCCCCGCGCAGGCGAAGGATCAGTTCCTCCACCCGGGAGGTGGCGATGGGATCGAGG
>CBDUYZ010000169.1:0-5986 GCA_965371575.1 uncultured bacterium | reverse complement strand
CCGGGTCAGGCCCAATTGGTCTCGATCACCTCGGCGGGGCAAATCCTGCGCCTGGATCTCAAACTGGAAATCGGTGGAACCATCAGCGGGCAGGTCGAGAACAGTTCGGCAGAAGACTCATTTCGCTACGTTTACGCCGTTTCCACTGACGAAAACGATCTGGGGGGGCCGTTCCACACATATGTCGCGGGAGAGTACAATCTTCGCGGTCTGCCGGACGGTGATTTCAAGATCGGGATCGTGGCCGAGCCGGTGGATTGGAGCGGACCGGAGACGGACGGTTTCATCTGGTATCCGGGAACCACTGATTGGCAAGACGCGACAGTGGTGGAGATCCGGGATGCGGCCGATGTCGCGGGAATCGATTTTCCCGTGCAGTAGCCCAGTTTATCAACAGCCTGCTATGGAGTCCAATGGCCGACCCAACCGGAAAAATCAGCATCGCGTTGATTGTGCTTGGGGTCGTTGCCGGGGCCATCCCGGCCCACGCCACCGACGATTTTCCCTATGAACTGGAGGGCGGCCAGGAGGCGGCGGTCTTGGGCGGCACGGCGGTCCTCTTCGGGCTGGGGCTGTGGGTCGACCAGGCCTACGTCCCCTTGACCCCCGAGGAAATCGCCCGCCTGGATCCGACGACCATCAACCGCTTCGACCGCGGCGCCACCGGGCGTTGGTCACCTGGAGCCGCCAAAGCCAGCGACATCATGCTGTACACGACCATGGCGGCGCCGATTTCGCTGGCGGTGACCGACCAGGGCTCGCGCCAGGCCGGCACTCTGGGCGTGATGTACCTCGAGACCCTGCTGCTCCAGGGTGGGCTGACCTTCCTGGCCAAGAATTCCTTCGCCCGAACAAGGCCCTATGTCTACAACGACGACCCGGACATCCCCCTCGGCCTGAAGATGGAAAAAACCTCCCGGCGGTCCTTCTATTCGGGCCACACTTCCAGCGCGTTTGCCTCGCTGGTTTTCCTGGCCGGCGTTTTCGAAAGGCTGTACCCGGATTCGGACGCCCGCGGCTGGGTCTGGGGCGGGTGCCTGGCCGCCGCGACCACCACGGGTTACCTGCGTTACGCGGCCGGCCGGCATTACCCCACCGACATCCTGGCCGGCGCGGTGGTCGGGGCCTTCGTGGGCTACCTTGTGCCCACCCTGCATGAAATCGAAGCGGACAGTCCGGACGGATCTGTCGGTGGGAAAAGCCGCAGGAGCGTGACCCTCGGCATCACCCTGGGTTTCTGAGGTATGCGGAAGTCTGTCCTGTTTCCTCTGGCAGTTCTCCTGCTATTGACATAGCTTCCCGTCATGGCAACTCCAAGCAACCAAACCCCATCGCCGCGAGGCGCCAGCCAGTTCACGGGTTTTCAGCACCTGATGCCGCATCGCGTGCAGGAAATCCTGCTGGTGGCCAGCATGTACGACGCCTTCACCCTGGAGGAGGGCGGCCGCCTGACCGAGCTGCTGCTGAGCGAGTACCGCGAGATGAACCTGAGTTTCCCTCCCCACGTGACCCGGGCCTCCACGGGTGAGGAGGCCCTGAAACTCACTGCGGTGCGCCGTTTCGACATGGTGATAACCATGTCCCGGCTCGGTGATATGAATGCCCCCGATCTGGCCTGCCAGTTGAAGAAGAACAATCGCGAATTGCCCGTCTTCAACCTGGCCTTCAATCCCCGGGAGTTGCAGCACATTCGCGAACGGGACAGCGCCTGTAACATTGACCGGTATTTCCTGTGGACGGGCGATGTCCGCCTCCTGCTGGCGATCATCAAGCACTGCGAGGACTACCTGAACGTGGGCCACGACACCCACTACGGGGACGTTCGCTGCATCCTCCTGATAGAGGATTCGGTCCGGTTCTATTCCTCCTATCTGCCCATGCTCTATACCGAAGTACTGGAGCAGACCCAGTCGCTGATGGTCGAAGGCATCAACCTCAGCCACCGCCTGCTGAGGCTGAGGGCCCGGCCCAAGATCCTGTTGGCAACCACCTACGAGGAAGCCTGGGACTTCTACAAGGACTACAAGGATTCCCTGCTGGGTGTCATCGCGGACGGGCGATTTCCCTGGCAGGGCGTCGATCGGGAAGATGCGGGGGTGGAGTTCATCAAGAGGGTCAAGTACGTGGATCCCCACACCCCGACGGTGCTCCAGTCCACCAACACCGACCTGGCGGAAATCGCGGAGGAAATCGGCGCCGGGTTCATCCACAAGAATTCCCGCAAGCTTCTGAAGGAACTGCGGCAGTTCATGCTGGACAATTTCGGCTTCGGAGATTTCGTGTTCCGCATGCCGGACGGCCGGGAAATCGGGCGGGCGCCCGATCTGAAGACCCTGGGCCGACTCCTGCGGACGGTGCCGGTGGAATCCATCTCTCACCACGCCAGCAACGATCATTTCTCCAACTGGCTGCGGGCGCGGACCGAGTTCGGCCTGGCGGCCTCCCTGCGGCCGCGCAAGGTGTCGGAATTCAAGGACCACGAGGACCTGCGGGATTACCTGATCCAGTCCATCAGCAGTTTCCGCGCCGAGAGCCGCCGCGGCGTGGTGGCTGATTTCTCGCGCCGACATTTCGACACCACCAGCGCGTTCGTGAGGATCGGCGGCGGCTCACTGGGGGGCAAGGGCCGCGGGCTGGCCTTCATGAACTCGATTCTCTACCGCTACGGCATCAGCAATCGCTTTGCGGGCACCCTGATCCACGTGCCGCCGACCGCCGTAGTGGGCACCAACGTGTTCGACACCTTCATGAGACAGGGGGACCTGCGCGAGACGGTCCTGGGCGATATCGACGACGCGGAGATCGTGAACCATATCCTGGAGGTAAAACTCCCCTCGGCGATCTATGGAGATCTGGAAGCCTTTCTCGACCAGGTCCGGTATCCCCTGGCTGTACGATCCTCGAGTCTGCTGGAAGACAGCCAGTTCCAGCCCTTCGCGGGGGTCTACAGCACCTACATGCTGGCCAACAACCACGAGGACCTGAAGGTCCGTCTGGACCAGCTCTGTGACGCCATCAAGCTGGTTTACGCGTCGGCCTATTCGCGGGCGGCCAAGAGCTACATCGAGGCCACCAACAACAGGATCGAAGAGGAGAAGATGGCGGTCATCATCCAGCAGATGGTGGGCCAGCAGTACGATAATTTCGACTACCCGCATTTTTCCGGCGTGGCCCACTCATCCAATTTCTACCCCAGCGGCGGGATGGAGCCCAAGGACGGCATCGCCGCGGTGGCCCTGGGTCTCGGCCGCATGGTGGTCGAAGGCGGGCAGTCCCTGCGGTTCAGTCCCGCCCAGCCGGGCGTGTTGCCCCAGTTCGGCACGGTCGATGATTGGCTCAAACTCAGCCAGCGCAACTTCTACGCCGTGGATGTCAGCAATCCGGACGCTTACCCCACCTCTCGTGACGATTTCAATCTGGCCCTTCTTGATCTCGATGTCGCGGAAACCCACGGCACCCTGGATCCCATCGGTTCGGTCTATTCACCGGAGAACCACGCCATCTACGACGGCATTCACCGGTCCGGGGTCAGGCTGGTCTCTTTCGCCCACGTGCTGAAGTCCGACCTGTTTCCTCTGGCGGAAATCCTGAAGCTGTTGCTGGAACTGGGCCGGCGGACCATGAGCGCCGAAGTGGAGATCGAATTCGCCGTGGTGTTGGGGGACGGCGAACTCAATCCGCACCAGTTCGGATTCTTGCAGATCCGTCCCCTGGCGGCCGGCTACGAGGCGCCGGACATTCCCGCAGGCCTGCTGTCTTCCGACAACGCGCTGGTCGCCACCAACGTGGCCCTGGGCAACGGGCGGATGGACCAGATCCAGGATATCATCTATGTGCCACGCGCGCATTTCGACCGCGGAGCCACCGAGGCCATCGCCGCGGAGATCGACGGATTCAACCGCGGACTGGTGAACCAGGCCAGGCCCTATCTCCTGCTGGGCCCGGGACGGTGGGGTTCAGCTGACCGCTGGCTCGGCATTCCGGTCAGGTGGGACCAGATTTCGGGCGCCCGGGTGATCGTGGAGACGGATCTCGAGGATTTCAAGGTGACCCCGAGTCAGGGCACCCATTTCTTTCAGAATTTGACCAGCTTCCAGGTCGGCTATCTGACCGTGAACGCGGGCAAGGGGGAAAGCCGTCTCGACTGGGACTGGTTGGACGACCAGACCGCCCACCAGGAAGGGAAGTTCGTGCGGCACCTCCGCCTGACCGATCCCCTGACTGTTTTGATCGACGGCCACTCCCGCAGGGGAGTGATCCTCAAACCCGGCAACCATGCCTTTTCCACGGGGGGCTAGAATCCCATGACAAACGACGGAACCTTCAATCCATTTGAAATGGCCCGGGCCCAGTTCGACAAGATCGCCGATTTGATCGGCCTGGACCAGGGCGCCCGTGATCTGCTGCGCAGTCCCCTGCGCGAGTTCCACTTCAGCATCCCGGTGCGCATGGACGACGGGACGGTCAAGGTGTTCCAGGGTTTCCGCGTGCAGCACAACGACGCGCGGGGCCCCGGCAAGGGCGGCATCCGTTTCCATCCCCAGGAGACCATCGATACGGTGCGGGCCCTGGCCATGTGGATGACCTGGAAATGCGCCGTAGCCGACATTCCCCTGGGCGGAGGCAAGGGCGGGGTGATCTGTGACCCCCACAACCTGAGTGCTCGTGAACAGGAAGGCATCTGCCGGGGCTGGGTAAGGCAACTGGCCAGGAATGTCGGTCCCGTGGAGGACATACCCGCGCCTGACGTCATGACCAGCCCGCAGCACATGCTCTGGATGCTCGACGAATACGAACAAATGGTGGGCGGTCATTATCCCGGCATGATCACCGGCAAGCCCGTGGGCATGGGCGGATCTCTCGGCCGCACCGAGGCCACCGGCTACGGAGTGATCTACTGTCTGCGCGAGGCCATGGCCGAACTGGGTCTGAAAGCGGAGGACACCACCGCCAGCGTGCAGGGATTCGGCAACGTGGCCCAGTACGCCATCGATCTGTACACCCAGCTGGGCGGAACCACGGTCTGCGTCTCGAGCTGGGACCAGGGTGAACAGACCACCTTCGCCTTCCACAAAGCTTCCGGCATCGATCTCGAAGAACTGAAAGGGATCACCAACCGCTTCGGCGGCATCGAAAAGGTCAAGGCGAAGGAACTGGGCTACGAGGTGATCCCGGGCGACGACTGGATCGATCGGGAGGTGGACATTCTCCTGCCGGCGGCCCTCGAGCACCAGATCACCGAGCAGAACGTCGGGCGGATCTCGGACCGGGTGAAGATCATCGCCGAGGGCGCCAACGGCCCCACGACACCCGAAGCCGACGCCGTCATCCAGGAGCGCGGGATCTTCATGATACCGGATTTCCTGGCCAACGCCGGCGGCGTGACCTGCAGCTACTTCGAGCAGGTGCAGTGCAACATGAACTACTTCTGGGAGCGGGACGACGTTCTGGCCCGGCTGGACAAGAAGATGACCGCAGCCTACCACTCGATCAGCGAACTGGCTGTCAAACAGAAGATCTACATGAGGGATGCCGCGTATATTGTCGCCATCAACAGGGTTGCATCTGCTTGTCGCGACAGGGGCTGGGTGTAGCCGATGACCGGATCCGCCGACAACGGGAACCTGAACGGCGGCTCCGGCGACCAGATCCACGCATGGCGGCCGATGATCGAGAAGATGCGCAAAACCCGCGGGAAGCAGTTCCTGCGGGTTTCGCGCAAGATGCTCAACCACCTGTGCTCCATCGGTCTGACTGACGCCCACCGGATGCTGGCCGAAGTGGATGGTGCGGTGGGATCGACGGACGCCTCGTCGCCGGGCGGGTCCAATGTTCCCGGTGCGCGGGTGCGGCTCGAGGATTCTCCCCTGATGTCCTGCGCCCCCTTCGATCTGGCGGCCGAATTCCTCGGGGACGAGGAAATCACCCAGCGCGTGCAAAAGTGGATGATGGAGGACAAGGCCAGCTTCTTCAGCACAGTGGTGGG
>CBDUYZ010000168.1:0-6007 GCA_965371575.1 uncultured bacterium | reverse complement strand
TGCGCCGAGGAACTGGAATACCACTGGATCATGCGGGACTTCGCGGTCGTGACGACCTCGGTGGGGCCGGTCGCCCCCGGCAGTCCCGTGGTGCACAGCACGACCCTCACCCGCAATATCATCTGGCCGGCCGACGACCTGTACGTGATCGCCTTCGTCCAGGACAACTTAGTCCAGATCGACAAGGCGCGGCCGGTTTTGCAAGCCGGTTCGAACATTGCGCCCGCCGCCAAGAGTTCGCCGTCTGGCTCATCCGCCCGCATCGCCCCGTCACCTGCACCCCATAGAGGAGTTCAACCATGAGAGCCTTTCGCTACTGCGCCCTTGTCCTGCTCGCCGTGGCCCTGGTATTGCCCCAGGCCGCCCTGAGTGCCCAGCGCATCGTGCTGCTGGAATCATTCACCAACGTCAGCTGTCCACCTTGTGCGACCTACAACCCGATTACCGCCCAGTTCATTCAGGACTACGGCAGCCTGGAACCCATCCAGGTCATCAACGTGCAGTACCACATGAGCTGGCCTAGTCCCACCGACCCCTTCTACCTGATGGACATCGCCAGCAACGACGCCGCGCGCACCTACTACGGGATCAGCGCGGTGCCCGATCTGATCACCGACGGGGAAAACAAGCCCAATCCCGGCGACTATGATGCCATGGTCGACGCCATGGATGACCGGCTGGCAGTTTCTGCACCGTTCGAGATCAGCCTGACGACCAGCAAAGTCGATGGTACCTTCACCATCGACGCCAGCGTCACTGCGGTGGAAACGGTTCCCGCCGGCGATCTCGTGCTGCGGATGGCCATCGTCGAGGGTCTCGTGCTCTATGACACGCCCCCCGGATCCAACGGTGAGACCGAATTCCACTGCAGTATGCGCACCATGCTGCCCGGCTTTGCCGGCACGCCGCTGACGATCACAAGCGGCCAGACGCTCGAGTTTTCCGAGAGCGCGACGCTCGATCCGGAATGGGGCGCGATCTACGCGGTGGTCTGGATCCAGAACAACACCGGCCTGGAAGTCCTCCAGGCGGCCAGAACCTTCCCTGATTTCGACTTCCAGTACACCGGCAGCAAGCTCGGCGACATTACCGCCCTGGGCGAAATGGCTTCGTTGAGCTCCCGGCTGGCCAACACCGGCGTGACGAACGACTCCTACGACATTTACATGACGAAGGACCTGCCCGACGGCTGGGCGGCTTCGGTCTGCATCGGCGTCACCTGCTATCCGCCCTTCATCACGGAATTCGCGGTGGACCTGGCCTCCCAGACCTTCGAGGAAGTCCTGGTCGACATCACGCCCTTGACCAACCCCGGCTCCGGAACTATCACCATGACGGTCATCAGCAAGGCTGAACCGTCCTTGAACAAGGCGCTCACCTTCAAGGTAGTTTCCGACGGCTTTTCCGTCCTGGTGGTACAGAACGACGGCGGGTCCGACTACGCTGATTTCTTCACGGCTCCCATCGGCACCGCCGGCTGGGACTTCATAACCTATGACTGGGATGCCTACGGCAAGGTCGGCGGCGATAAGCTGGCTTACTACGACATGGTGGTCTGGTTCACCGGTACGTCCTACAGCTGCATCGATGAAGCCGACCGCGCGGCCATCGCCACCTATCTGGACGGCGGCGGCCGCCTGTTCATGACCGGCCAGGATATCGGCTATGCCATCTACGAGGCCCAGGCTTCGGTCGAGGGTCAGGAGTGGTACCACAACTACCTGGGCGCCGAATACATCTCCGACGAGGTTTCCTTCCGGGAAGTGGAAGGCGTCACCGACGATCCCATCAGTGACGGCCTGGTCTTCGCCATCGAGGGCGGCGACGGCGCCAACAACCAGAGCTATCCGAGCAAGATCGAGCCCTTCGGCGACGGGCTGCTCTGCATGCAGTACAACCAGCAGGCCAGTGCCGGGGTCCACCTCGCCGCCGGCACCTTCAAGACCGTCTACTTCGCCTTCGGCTTCGAAGGCATCGCCACGCAGGCGGACCGCGACCTGGTGATGAGCCGCGTCCTGGCCTGGCTGGCCCCGGATGTGGCGGACGTCCCGGGCGATCAGGTCGGCCGGGCCTTCCTGGCCTCCACGCCCCGGGTCAGCCCCAATCCCTTCAACCCGTGTACGAAGATCAAGTTCGATGTCGGCGGTACCACGCCGACGGTGCTCAAGATCACCGTGTTCGACGTGCGGGGCCGCCTGGTCACCACCTTGCACGACGGCCTGGTCACACCGGGTCCCCAGAGCTTCACCTGGGACGGCAAGGACGCCGGCGGCCAGCAGGTCGGTAGCGGCATCTACCTGGCTCAGGTCAGGCTGGCCGATCAAGCCAGGTCCTTCAAGATGACCCTGACCAAATAGGCCCCGCAAACCGGATCCGGCCACCAGGGCCATCCCTAACGCTCAGCCCGCCCCGGCGCACCGGCCGGGGCGGATCAGGAGAGGAAAACAAGACATCTTGTCAAAGCTCGTCTGGCATCTTCATCCGTCCACCTCACCCTCAGGAGAGTCACAATCATGAGAGTCATTCGTCCCTGCACCCTCGTCCTGCTCGCGCTGGCCCTGGTGTTGCCCCAGGCCGCCCTGAGCTCCCAGCGCATCGTACTGCTGGAATCGTTCACCAACGTCAGCTGTCCGCCCTGCGCTTCGTCCAATCCCATCACCCACCAGTTCGTCGAGGACTACGGCACTCCTCTGGTGCTCAACGTCCAGTACCACATGAGCTGGCCGAGTGCCACCGACCCCTTCTACCTGACCGACACGGCCGCTAACGACGCCGTGCGCGCCTACTACGGCGTCAACGCAGTGCCCGATCTGGTCACCGACGGGGTGAACGCGCCCGCCCCGGGCGACTACGCCGCCCTGGAGGCCACCGTCCAGCCGCGGATCTTGACCGACTCTCCCCTGGAGATCACAGTCAGCACGACCGTGGTCGGCGATCAGATCACCGTGGACGCGGACGTAACCGCTGTCAGCGACGTGCCCGCCTCCGGGCTGGTGCTGCGCATCGCCCTGGTCGAGCCCTATGTCGCCTTCGCCGAACCGCCCGGCAGCAACGGGGAGACCGAGTTCCACTGCAGCATGCGCGACATGATGCCCGCCTTCGGCGGCACCGCGTTCTCGATCACCAACGGCCAGACCCTGCAATTTTCCGAGGCGAGCACCCTGGATCCCACCTGGCAGGACATCTACGCCGTGGTCTGGGTCCAGAACAACGAGGGCAAGGAAGTCCTGCAGGCCGCCGCTTCGCTGGTCCGGCCCGACTACGCCATGTTCTACGGCGGCATGAAGGGCGGCGATATCGCGGAGCTGACCACGATGACCTCGTTCTCCACCGTGGTGTCCAACGTGGGCGCCCAGTCCGACACTTATGATCTGTACCTCGAGAAGAACCTGCCCCCCTCCTGGGCCGCCTCGGTCTGCATCGGCGCGACCTGCTATCCGCCCTTCATCACCGAATTCGAGGTGTCCCTGGCATCACTCGCCCAGCAGGAAGTCATCATCGACATAACTCCTCTGGAAACCACCGGCAGCGGCACCGTCACGATGACCGCGATCAGCCGTGGCGATGGGACCCAGGCCTGGACCAAGACCTTCATGGTGATGACCGCCGGTGATGACGTGCTGCTGGTCGACGACGACGGCGGCGAGGCCTGGGAGACCTTCTACACCCAGGCGATCGGCACCACCGACAAATCGCAGGCGATCTGGGACGCCAGCACCTTCGGACCGCCCACCAGCGACCAGCTGGGGCACTACGGCACGGTCATCTGGAGCAGCGGCTTCGGTCCACCGACCGTGGGAGCGATCAACGGACTGACCAGCTACCTGGACGCCGGCGGCAGCCTCCTGATGTCCGGCCAGTTGATCGGGTACTACTCCTTCTCGGGTGGAGCTCCGCTCGAGGGCCAGGTCTTCTACAACGACTACCTCGGCGCCAGCTTTGTGGAATACCTGTTCCAGAGCGTTTCGGTGGAAGGACTCGCCGGCGACGTACTCGGTGACGGCATGGCGTTCGATCTCGGCGGCGGCGACGGCGCCGACAACTCCGATTATCCGGAGGACCTCGAAGCCAATGGCGACGGCATCTTGAGCATGGAATTCAGCAACAACAAGGGCGGCGCCGCGGTCCATCTGAACAACGGCACCTACAAGACCGTCTTCCTGTCCTTCGGCTTCGAGAGTATCGCCACCCAGGCCGACCGGGAACTGCTGATGAGCCGCGCGCTGACCTTCCTGGAGCCCGAAGTCTCCGCTGTGCCGGGCGGCCAGGTCGGCCGGGCGTTCTTGGCCACAGCCCCTCTGGCTACGCCCAACCCCTTCAACCCGAGCACGACGATCAAGTTCGACATCGGCGGGACACTGCCCACCGAGCTGAAGGTCAACGTGTTCGACGTGCGAGGCCGCCGGGTCGCGACCCTGCACGATGGTCTGGCCACGCCGGGTCCCCAGAGCTTCACCTGGGACGGCAAGACCGCCGGCGGTCGGAATGTCGCCAGCGGCGTCTATCTGGCCCAGGTCCAGGTGGCCGACATGCTGAAGTCGTTCAAGATGACCCTGACCAAGTAGGGTCGGGTCGGGTCAACAGCCCGTCTTCGCTCCGACCTGTCTGAAAGGTCGGGGCGAAGCGGGCTCACCTTTGCCGCCAAGGTGTATCTGGAAATATTTGGAGAGGAGTCACCGTGACAACATCGTGCGTTTCCCCGCGCTGGATCCCCTGGACCATGGCCCTTGCCCTGTGTGTCGTCCTGGCCTGGCCGGCCGGCGCCCAGACGGGCAAACCCAAGGTCCCCAACTGGGAATTGCCGGGCGCCGACGGTTCCTGGATCGATTTCCACTCCACCCTGGCCGAGGGCCCCGTGGTGGTCTCGTTCTGGGCCCTGTGGTGCAAACCCTGCCTGAAGGAGATGCCCCACCTGGAGAAACTGGCCGACGATTTCGAGGGCAAACTGACCGTGCTCGCGGTGAACATAGACAGCCAGCGCAGCGTGTCCAAGGTCCGCCCCTACCTGAAGTCCAGAGGCTTCGACAAGGTGAAAGTGCCCCTGGATACGGCCGGTGACGTGGCACGCAAGATGCAGGTCGGCGACCAGGTACCGTTCGTGGCGGTGTACAAGCCTTCGGGCGAGGTCGTCTACCAGCACGTGGGTTACAAGGAAGGCGACGAGAAGATCCTGCGCCAGAAGGTCGAGGCCCTGCTGGCCGAGACCGAAGCCACCGAGCAAACGGATATTGCGGAGGATGGTGAATGAATTTTTCGGCACGTCTGTGGCCGGCCGTGGCTGCCTGCCTGCTGCTGAGCAGGAGCGCCGGCGCCCAGGTCCTCGAGGGCCAGATCACGGCCAACGACCAGTTCGAGTACTCCTACAGCGCCGAGACGCAGCAGGAGATCTTCGAGAACTGGCTCGATGTCAGCTACTACATCGACGGCTTTCGCACGGGCATCCTGCTCAACAGCCAGGCGCCGTCCGAGGAAGGCGATCGCCTGAATGCCATCACCCACCGCTTCTTCGAGTTCAACAAGTCGGGCTTCGATGTCCGGGTCGGTCATTTCTACGGTCTGTTCGGCCGGGGCCTGGTCTTCTCGTCCTACGAGGACCGATTCATCCGGGTCGACACCGTGATGGACGGCATCCTGATCGGCACCCGCCAGGGCCGTTTCCAGGGCAGGGTCTTCTCCGGCACGCCCAGAGCGAGTGAGCTGGATATCCGCGGTCTGGACCTCGAGTACGATCTGGGCAGAAGCTGGAGCGTCGGGAGCAGCGGTCTGACCTACCTGGCCGACAGCACCAATCGCGAGGCCGTCGCCGCGGGCCGTATGCAGAAATTCTTCGCCTTCGGGGATTTATACTTCGAAGGCGGCTGGAAGCAGGGCTACGATTTCGAGGAAACCCCCGACGACGAATTTCAGGAAGGGCACGCCTATTACGGCGCACTCAACTTGTACACGGGGTGGTTCTCGCTGGCCCTGGAAGGCAAGGACTACGAGCGATTCACGGTCGTGCCCCTCG
>CBDUYZ010000167.1:0-6015 GCA_965371575.1 uncultured bacterium | reverse complement strand
GTTACCCCCACTACGACCTGAACGTAGCGCGTCTACCAATTCCGCCACCTGGGCATGCTTTCAGGCGTCCAGTTCGGATTTCCGTCTGGACGGGCGGTCAATCTAGTCGCTGGTATCATACCTGTCAACCTGCAGCGATCGAAATCCGTGATTTGCAGCGGGGCACACGGAAGGTATATTCACGGTCTAATTACCAGAGCCTGTCATTACGTACGGTGGGCTGTATCATGGAGCAGACATGGCTCGCAAGAGTGAACCCGCTGGCATCAAGATCATCGCCAAGAACCGACGGGCCCGTCACGAGTACGAGATTTTCGACACGTGGGAGGCCGGCCTGGTGCTGATGGGCACCGAGGTCAAGGCCCTGCGCAACGGACGGGTCAGTCTGGGCGATTCCTACGGGGAGATCCGTGAAGGCGAGGCCTGGATCCTCAAGATGCACATCGGTCCCTATGAAATGGGCAACCGCGAGAATCACGAACCGTTCCGGCGCCGCAAGATGCTGCTCACACGCCGGGAGATCAGGAAGATCCGCCCCAAGATAGAGGAGCAGGGCTTGACCCTGGTGCCGTTGCAGATCTATTTCAAGAAAGGTCTGGTGAAGATCCAGATCGGTCTGGGCCGCGGCAGGAAAATTCACGACAAGAGGGACGCCAAGGCGAAAAGGGATGTTCAGCGGCGGATCGCCAAGGAGATCGGCCGCCGGTAGCCGGGAGATTTTTTATCACTATGCAGCCGAATCAAAATCACCGTGCGAAGGTCCGGCCCGTGGCCAAGGGGACGGCCCTGTTTCTGTTGGCGCTGCTTTGGGGGCTGGTCGCGGCCGGGGCCTCGGCCCAGACCGGCGCCGCTGAGGGCGACACCTACCTCGATCCCCTGGCCTATGCCCGGGTCAACCCCGACGCCGAGAGCATTCCCCTGTCCGTCAAGTACGAGGCCACCGGGGAAACCCGCCGGGCCATGGGACGGCATCTGCTGGCTGATTCGCAGGAAATGTACCTGCGCTCGGCCACCCTGGCGACGATCCTCAAGGCCGGACGCTACTGGCAGGGAAAGCTCAGGCATCTGGACCTGAAGGTGGGCGTGCAGACCTTCCGGGTCACCGCCGGCAGCCGGGTGGTGATCACCGGGGAAGGTGAAATGCTGCTGCCGGTGCCGGTGCTCGATTTCGCAGGGGATCTGTGGCTGCCGATGGTCTTCCTGGAACAGGTGGTCGGGCCGCAGACCCGCGAACGGGTCGCCTGGAACGCGGCAGCCGGGCAGCTGACCCTCGGCAGCGCCGACTACAGCGTGGCGGGACTTAATGTCGAGGTGCTGGGCCGGACCACTGCCGTGCACATCTTTTGCCGGGAACCCCTGGGCTACCGTACCAGCAGTCCGCGCTCCGGGGTCATCGATCTGAAGATATACGGGGGCGAGGTCAACGTCGCGACCGTCGGTTCGTCGAGGCGGCGGGGACTGGTGCAAGCGGTCAGCAGCCGTCAGTACCGTGACCATGCCACGGTCACCATCCTGGTGGACCAGCTCGTGGGCCGCTACCGCACCTACACCGCGGACGAGGGCCGTGAGATCGTGGTCGTCCTGGAGGAGGAACAGGTATCGACCATGCCCGACCCGGTGCCGCGCGGCCACGCCAGCGTCAACATCGATCAGGGGCCGGTCGACATCACCAACCGGATCGATGTGCAGACCGTGGTAGTGGATCCGGGGCACGGCGGACACGACGTGGGCGCGGTGAGCCGGCGCGGCATCATGGAGAAGGATGTCAACCTGGGGGTGGCCAAGGAGCTGCGGCGTTACCTGGAAAAGGAAAGTGATCTGAAGGTGATCCTGACCCGGGACAATGATTCGTCCCTGGAACTGGCCGACCGCGCCGAGATCGCCAACAGTTCCGGCGGCGATCTTTTTCTCAGTCTACACTGCAACAGCTGGTTCAACGACTCCGCCCACGGCATCGAGACCTATTTCCTGTCGCCGGCCCGGAGCGACTGGGCGAAGAGCGTGGAGGCCGCGGAGAACCGGGCCGGTCGCACGACAGGCCCTGCCGGTGAGCCCGACGACGTGGAGTTCATCGTTTGGGAGCTGGTGCAGAACCGGTTCATCTCCAGCAGCAGCCAGCTCGCCGAAATCATACAGGCTGAAGTGTCCCGCGATCTGGGTTTGCCCAACCGGGGCGTGCGGCAGGCCGGCTTCCGGGTCCTGGTGGGGGCCTACATGCCCGCAGTGCTGATCGAGCTGGGTTTTCTGAGCCATGCCCAGGAGGAAAGACGCCTGGGTGATCGTACCTACCAGAGGGAACTGGCCAAGGCCATCGGCGAGGCTATCCTGACCTATCGGCGGCAGACCGGCAGCGGCGGGGAGGTGGCCGATGACTGAGGAAAGGCCCCGGCAGAGGCCGCTCACCTCGGTGCGGCGCCCAAAACCGCCCCAGAAGAAGAAGAGTTCGTTCAACGGCCGCTTGCTGTGGTTCGTGGTGATCGTGGCGGTGGCGGCGTCCGGTTGGTGGTTCCTGCGGCCGGACCGTGGCGGGCGTGATGATGATTTCGCCGAGCTGGACACACAGGGGCCGGTAGAGGTTTCTTTGTCCGGGGACCGCGCCGTGGTGCTCGTCTTTCCCGAGTGGGACGCCTCGGGTTACGTGACCGAGGAACGGCAGATTCCCAGCCGCGATCGTCAGGGGGAGGATCTGTTCGGCTTGATCTCGGTGCTTTGCGAGGGGCCCCGGATAAGTGGGGCCATCAGCGCGCTGCCCGAGGGTACATCCGCCCTGGCGGCCTTCGTCGATCCCCAGGATCAGTCCGTGGTCCTGGATTTCAGCCAGGATCTGGTCACCGGGCACCCGGGCGGCAGCGCGGCCGAAGTGGCGACCCTGACCTCGATCCTGCGCACGGTGGCCTTGAATTTTCCGGGTACGCGCAGCTGCGTGATCCTCGTCGATGGCGCCCAGGTGGAAACGCTCGCCGGTAACCTGGACATGATCCGGCCTTTCGATCCCCGCAGGTGGTTGTAGATGAGCAGCAACGCGCATGAAGCCGCCCGTCCCATCGGAGTCTTCGATTCAGGCATGGGCGGACTTACCGTGCTGAGGGCCCTGCACGAGCGGCTGCCCGGCGAGGACATCATCTATTTCGGCGACACCGCCCGCGTGCCCTACGGCACCAAGGGTGAGAAGACGGTGCGCGCCTTCGCCGGCCAGGACGCGGGCCTGCTGGTCGACCTGGGTGTGAAGATGGTCGTGGTGGCCTGCAACACCGCCAGCGCGTTTGCGTTGGAGCATCTGCGCGAAACCATACCTGTCCCGGTCCTGGGTGTGATCAACCCCGGGGTCAGGACGGCGCTGGCCAGCACTCGCGGCGGCCCAGTCGGCGTGATCGGAACTTCAGGCACGATCCGCTCGGGCCGCTACCAGGCGGGTTTGACGGGCGGCGGCCTCAGCGAGGAGCGCATCCTCGTGCAGGAGTGTCCGCTGTTCGTGCCCCTGGTGGAAGAGGGCCTGATGGGCCACGCCATGACCGCAATGGCGGTGGAGGAATACCTGCGGCCCTTGCGGGACGCGGGGGTGGACACGCTCATCCTCGGTTGCACGCACTACCCGGCCCTGAAAGAAGACATCGGCCGCTTCATGGGGCCGGACGTGATCCTGGTCGACTCGGCCGACGCCCTGGCCACAGCCGCCCAGGACCGGTTGTCCGAGCTTGCCCTGCTGCGCGCTGAAGGCGGCGACCAGGGCGGACTCGAATTCTACCTGAGCGACATCCCCTGGAAGTTCCAGGAGATCGGCGCCCGTTTCCTGGGCAAACCGATCGGAGAGGTCATCACCGTCGGCCTGGACGAGATGGAATCCACCGGAGACAAGAACAGTTGAACAGAAAGAACGAGATACCCGTGATCGAACGAGAAGGCGAACGAGGATTCAACCAGCTACGCCCGACCCGCATCACCCGCGACTACCTGCCTCATGCCGAGGGTTCGTGCCTGATCGAGATGGGAAACACCCATGTGGTGTGCACGGCCTCGATCGCCAACGGGGTACCCCGCTGGCTGAAGGGATCGGGGCAGGGCTGGATCACCGCCGAGTACGGCATGCTGCCCCGTTCCACCGGCGATCGCATGCGCCGCGAGGCGGCCGGCAACGGACAGAGCGGTCGGACAATGGAGATCCAGCGGCTGATCGGCCGGTCCCTGCGGGCAGTGACGGACATGTACGCCCTGGGCGATCTGACCATCACCCTGGACTGCGACGTGATCCGCGCCGACGGCGGCACTCGCTGCGCCTCGATCAACGGAGCGGCGGTCGCGCTGTACGACGCCCTGAGCCGGCTGAGCCTGAAGAAGCACCCGATGCGCAATCTGGTGGGCGCCATCAGCATGGGCATCGTGCAGAACGAGATCCTGATGGATCTGGACTACCGCGAGGATTCCACCGCCGAAACCGACATGAACCTGGTCATGGCCGAGGGCGGCGGCTTGATCGAGATCCAGGGCACGGCCGAGCTGCGTCCGTTCCAGCGCGAGCAGCTGGACAAGATGGTGGATCTGGCCGGCGCGGCCATCGTGAAGATCAACCAGTTGCAACGACAGGTCCTGGAAACCAGCTAGGGGACGTCATGGGAGAGATGCGCAAGGTCGTCCTGGCCAGCCGCAACCAGGACAAGGTGCGGGAGCTGAAACAGGTGTTCGCAGGGATGCCCTTCACGGTGGTGTCCGCGGCGGACTTCAGCGGCCTGCCCGAGGTGATCGAAGACGGCACCACGATCCTCGGCAACGCCACCCGCAAGGCGATGATCACCGCTGCGTTCACCGGCGAGATCGCCCTGGCCGACGATACCTCGCTGCAGGTGCGGGAGCTGAATGAATTCCCGGACATATTCGCGGCCCGGTTTTCCGGGCCGGGTGCGACCTACGACAGCAATGCCGCCCTGGTGCTGGACCTGATGCAGGACGTACCGGACGACAGCCGGCAGGCCCGCTTTGCGACGGCCTGCGTGTGGCTGGATCCCAGGCCCGGACCGAGTGAGTTTCCCGTGGCCAGGCCTGCGGCCCGACGCTGGTTGCACACTCCCAGTGCGCGTTCAATCGAGATAAAGAATCCAGCTGAAGAATGGGATTTTTGGAACGAGATCCTGGACAGCAGACAGGTGTGGCAGGGGTATGTGACATTGATGTTGTCCGATTCGGTGACCTGGGGACACGATCGCGGCCGGTTGCGGGAAATCGCCGAGGAGTTGTTGGACGGGTGCGATGAAGGCGGAGCGCCTGAAGGCTCGTTGCGGATTCCCGACCCGCGGATCTGGGCGGTCGACGATGCGTCCACCACCGAGGAGCCGCCGACGCTGGTGGCGCCGTCGGGTATGGACCGCGAGGCGCCTGGCCGCGGGGTGAACGGACCGTTCTGGCTGGAGATCTCCGCCACTGGACGCCTGCTGGGCGAAATCACCCGGCAGCCGGTGGGCAGCGGGGGCTTTGGGTATGATCCGATCTTTCGTTCCGTGGGACAGGAGCTGACCTTGGCGGAGATGCAGCCGGAAGCCAAGAACGCCGTCAGCCATCGGGCGCGGGCGTTGCGCCGGTTGATGCGGGCCGTGCGGGAGGCCTACGACGTTTGACAGAAGGCCGGCGGCCGCTTACTTGTTTGGTCCGCTGGATGTTTGATCAACCCGCTTTAAGGTCGGGGCGTGGCGCAGCCCGGTAGCGCACCTGCTTTGGGAGCAGGGGGTCGAAGGTTCAAATCCTTTCGCCCCGACCAGTTAACACCATAGGACGAATGAGGTTGCCGGGTTATAGGGCGGCCTTTTTTGTTGAGGAATTGAATTGGGGCAACGCTGGGGCAACAGAAAAAATATTTGGGAAAAATCCTGATTTAGCCCTCCGGGAAGTCCAGTATAGTATCAATCAAGTTTGAAATGATAAGGCCATTATATGTTAACCAGGGATTTCTAGTTAGAGTCCCGACCGGGGAGCCGGGTTTTCGGGTAGGGAAAAGCTGTTGGATTTTGGCAGGTAAATTAGCCTGCC
>CBDUYZ010000166.1:0-6053 GCA_965371575.1 uncultured bacterium | reverse complement strand
AACAACCGAATTGACGGCCGAATACGGTGTCCAGATCGGCGTCGGCCATGAGGCCAACACCATTCATCACACCTTTGTCATGTTCGAGATCGATGTTTGGGGGGACATTGATTTTGACCTCTCGTTCACCTGGGACCACGTGACGCGACCCAAGACCAATGCCGAAGGCATCACGCCCTTGAAGGATGACGTGGCCACGTATTTTGGGTTGTCCATCGATTTCTGAACCTTAACCCGGGTTAATTTCGCCCTGACTGGATTGGAGGTGTTCCGATCAACCCGATTGCAATCATCGCGATGGTTCTTGTCGCCGGCCTGGCCGGTTTGGCACTGATGATTCACCGCAGCTTCCGTGCTCCTCGGGTACCGGAAAAAGGTGATCCTGGCGACCGGAACCTGGCTTTTCGCCAGGTCTGGATTCCCGCGGCCAAGGGGAAGCGGTTGTTCGGCTGGTTAATGTCGGCCGGGCGTCCTGCCGGGACCATGGTGATGATCCACGGCTGGGGCGGCAACGCTGAGTTCCTGCTGCCTCTGGCCGAGTTGTTCCTGGCGTCCGGCATGAACGTTCTGCTCGTCGATGCCCGTAACCACGGTCGAAGCGACGTGGATGGACATTCCTCATTGCCCAAGTTCGCGACCGACCTCGGCAGTGCGGTCGACTGGGTCAAGCAGCAACCGGATCACGCCGGTCCGGTCGCCTTGTGCGGACACTCCCTGGGCGGTGGAGCGGTCCTGCTGGCTGCGGCCGAACGTGACGATATTACCGCGGTGATCAGCCTGGCGACATTCGCCCACCCCACGGATATGATGCGCCGTTTCATGAAGCAGGCCCGGATCCCGGACCTGGTGGCGCCCGCTGTGTTGCGTTACGTGGAGTGGGTGATCGGCCGCCGGTACGACGAGATAGCCCCCATCAACACCGTATGCCGGGTAACCTGCCCGGTCTTGATGGTGCATGGGTCGTCCGACCGGACGGTGCCGACGGCGGACCTGGAGGCGATCCGGAAGAAATGCGAGGGCCACCCACCGGAATTCCTGTTCATTCCGGACGCGGGCCACACCTCGGTGGACCGATTCAAGGAGTACGGGGGGACTTTCCTGGATTTTCTGGAGCGGGCCTGTTCAGCGCGGCGTGATTATCCTGGCATCTGAAGTGTCCGTCAGAGTCGTGCTCCGACATGGATCCAGAGCCGGCGATGCTTAGCTGATGATTCTTCCGTGGCAAATCGTCGCCTGTCGAGGATCCATCAATTAAGTGGAATCTCAGACACGCAGAAGGCGAAATGCCAAGAAGCTCAAGCCCGATGCAATTCCTTTGCCGGCCCCAGAAGTCCGTTGTCGGGCGTGGTGTCAGTCAGGTCGGACTTTTAACATAATATATATATACAGTACATATGGCAACAGGTCAATTGGATAATTGACCAATAAATTATGCAGGCAGTAAGCTAATGTCCACTTGAGGGGAAAACTCGAGTAACCATCAGGCCGCTTCCGGGTATTCCCGGCAGGAGGCAACCATGGAACAGTTCGAAACCATCTATCGACGGCATGCTTCGGCCGTATTCCGGTTCGCCTGGGGACTGTGCGGCAACAGGAGCTGTGCCGAGGATCTCGTTTCGGAAACCTTCGTGCGCCTTCTGACCAAGGCACCGCGGATCAGGACCCGGACCGCCCTGGCCTATCTGCTGGCCGTGGCCCGCGCCCGCGCCCGGAACAAGTTGGTGGTGATCGGCATGGGCATTGGCCTGACGGCGATCGTCATCCTGACCGCCCTGGGCGGCGCTCTTCTGGTGGGTCTGCGCACCTTCGGCAAGGGGTGATCAATGAGAAAAGCCCTGCTCGTGATCTTCGTGGCCAACCTCATTCTGGCCGCCGTTTCCCTGGCCCTTCTGCCCGACCAGGTGGCCATCCACTTCAGCGGCGGCGGCCGGCCCGATTCGTGGGCTTCCAAGGAGTTCCACATCACCATCTTTCTCGTGCTGGAGGTCCCCTTCTTTCTGTTGTACTACTTCGCCCCGGTGCTGCCCCTGGGCGTCTCCAACAAATTCCTGAACCTACCCAACAAGGATTACTGGTTGCAGGAGGAGAACCTGTCGCTTCTTCACAGGAAATTCGGCTCCTTCATGGTGGAATTCGGGGTGGTGATCTTCGTCTTCTTCTTCTGGATCAGCCTGCTCTTCCTGCGGGCCAACCTCCGCGAGCCGGTCCTGCTGGATTATAGGATCTTCATGATCGTGTTCATCGTTTTCATGTCCTACACGTTATGGTGGCTGGTAAGATTTGTGCGCAGCTTCCGGGTGCCTGCCCACGGCTCCTGACGGTTGTCGAAATTTACCGTTTGCTTACCTTGTTTCTGTTCAACAGGGGGAGGTAAATAATGCCCGATGCAGTCCATCTGATCCGCGTTCACGGCATCCTCGGCCAGAGCGAATATGTGTCCTACGACATCGACGACACGGGCGCACGAAACGAAATCACGCGCTATCCTTTCGATCCCCAGGCTGTTCCCACCGATCTGAACGACATAATCGAGGAGGGGTTTACGCGCGGCAGGACGCGCGTGATCCTCGACATGGGCAACATTCCCTGGATCAACTCGAAAGGCCTGGGCACCCTCATCATGCTCTATCACGCGGTGAAGGACCATGGCGGCACGCTGGTGCTGGCCAAGCCCGTGCCGGACGTGGCCCGGTTGATCGAGTCGGCCACCAAGGAAAAGGTCTTCGAGGTCTTCGAATCAGTCGCCGCGGCCCGGGAATACCTGCAATCCGTACCGATGTCCGACGAGGATTGACCGTTCGTCCAACAGCCTGCTAACCCGGATTGTCCGCCGGTTTGGGCAACACCTTGATCAGCACCACCATACCCACTATCGCGGCGATCAGACTTGCGCCCAGCACACCTACCTTGGCGGATTGGAGATCCGGTCCACTCAATGCCAGGCTCGAGATGAACAGCGCCATGGTGAAGCCGATCCCCGACAGGAAACCACCACCGACCATGGCGGACCAGCTCAGACCAGCGGGCAACGATTTGGTGATCAGTTTCACGGCCAGGTAACTCATCAGCAGGATGCCCAGCGGCTTGCCCACGACCAGGCCGGCCATCACGGCGACGGCCACCGGTTCGCCGAAGTCGGCTATTGTGAAAGCCACCCCGGCATTGGCCAGGGCGAAGATGGGCATGATCACGAAACTGGTCCATGGATGCAGGGTGCCTTCGAGGTATTCCAGCGGCGAGATGACTTCGCGCACCGAATCGGTGAATTTGCGCACCAGGTCGCTTCGGTGGTGCATGTTGATCCAGGCGCCGCCGTGAAGTGTTTCATCGGCCCGCTGGAACATCTGGCTGATGGTGTTTTCGCCGAGATAACTTCGCGCCGGGGTAAGCAGACCCATCAACACGCCGGCGATGGTTGCGTGCACTCCCGATTCGTGGAAGCCGAACCAGACCAGCACGCCCAGGATGACGTAGATGCCGAAGCTTCTTACTCCCAGGCGGCCCAGTGCGTAGACCACGCCCAGCCCCGCGAAGGCCAGCAGCAGGGCAGTCATGTTCAACGATTCGGTGTAGCCGACGGCGATGACCAGGATGGCGCCGATATCATCGACAATGGCCAGTGAGAGCAGCATTACCCGCAGGATGTGTGGAACGCGGGGGCCGAGCAGGGCCATGCAACCAACCACGAACGCGATGTCCGTCGCCATGGGGATGCCCCAGCCACGGGCCGCTGCGGTACCGCTCTGCATGGCAAAATAGATCAGGGCGGGTACGACCATGCCGCCGATCGCCGCGGCCACGGGCAGGGCGGCGCGTCTGAAGTCGCGCAGCTCGCCAACCACCATTTCCCGTTTCACCTCTAGGCCGACGACGAAGAAAAAGATCGCCATCAACCCATCGTTGATCCAGTGCTGCAGCGAGTACATCATCGAGAAGTTCCCGAAGGCGAAACCCACCTTCGTCTTCCAGAGGGCGGCGTACCAGTCGCTCGCCGCGCTGTTGGCCAGGACCAGGGCGATGACCGTGCAGACCACCAACAGAACGCCGCTGGCGGCCTCGACGTGGAGGAAGCGCTCCACCGGTTCAGTGATCCTGTGGATGGGTTCGCGGGGTATCAGGTCATTCTGTTGATTTTGCGCCATGGATCGATCATTCCCTGCTGGAAGTTCGCCGAACGTCTGATCAGGATCCCACCTTACCCTAAATCTCCGTTGGCCGCTCCATGGAAATTTCGCCAGGCATTTTCCCAGTCCTCACGTGACCGACACCTGGCCACGAGTGGGCAGGAACAGTGATTCATGCTAGTCTGGCTGCTGGTGAACAAGCCAAGGGAGGTTTCAAAGATGTCCCGTTTGATTCCAGTCATCATCATGATCGTCTGCATTACAGGCCTAGTGGCCTGCAAGGACGATGATCCCTTCGATGAGACGGCCGACCGTGAGCAGTTGACCAAAATGGAAGCCGAGATCGACGGTTTGATTGGTGAGGCAACCTGCACTGAAGCCCGGGATTGCCGGTCGATCGCCTTCGGGGACAAACCCTGCGGCGGGCCGTGGAGCTACAAGGCCTACTCGGTTTCCGGAGTGGATACCCTGAAACTGGCCGGCCTGGTCGATGCGTACTTCAAGTTCAACAGCGTACTCAACGAACGCCATGGCTGGATGTCCGACTGCATGGTCGTGATGCCACCGAACATCGACTGCGTGGAAGGTCGGTGTGTTGCCGTTGAATAAGACCGTCTACTCATCCGACGGCGGGCGGGTGTGCCCGAAGTGCAACCAACTCGTGGCCGACTGCGTGTGTGGAAAGAACAGGTCTGCTGAGCCGAAAGACGGGGTTGTGCGCGTGAGCCGCGAAACTAAGGGTCGCAAGGGCAAGGGCGTCACACTGGTGACCGGTGTGCCACTGGATGCCGGCGAATTGCCAGCCCTGGCCAAGCGCCTGAAAAATCTGTGCGGGGCCGGCGGTACGGTAAAAAACGGGGTCATCGAGATTCAGGGTGATCACCGCGATCGCCTTGTAACCGAGCTTCAGGGGCGCGGCTGGACAGTAAAACGCTCCGGCGGTTAACCCATACATCAGGAAAGGAACCACACGTGAGCGGATACGAAAAATCGCTCAACGACCACTACGGGCAGTCCGACCTGCCCGGGAAGATCCGGCAGGCCTTCGACCGGCTGGGCATCGCGCCCGAAGAGGTGACGCGAGAGGACCTGGCCAATCTGGACGAGATCCACATCCGTGGCCTTGAAGCCACCCGGGAACTGGGTGAGTTGGCCGACTTGAAGCCCGGAATGCGTGTGCTGGATGTGGGCTGCGGCATTGGCGGACCCGCGCGCACCCTGGCCGCCGAGTTCGGCTGTGAAATGGTGGGGCTGGAGATCGTCGGCGAGTTCTGCCGCGCCGCAGCGATGCTGACCGAGTGGGTGGGACTGGCGGACCGGGTTTCTTTCCACGAGGGCGACATGCGGGCCATGCCCTTTTCCGACGCGGATTTCGACCTGGTATTCACCCAGCACACCGTGATGAACGTGGCCGACAAGGCCGCGCTATTCGCGGAGTTTCGCCGCGTGCTGAAACCCTCCGGTGTTTTTTTGCTCTACGAAGTCTGTGGCGATGACGACGCGGCTCTGCACTACCCCGTGCCCTGGGCCGGCAGTCCGGATATCAGTTTCCTGACAACTGCCGACGAATTGCGCGGTCTGATCACCACCGCCGGTTTTACCGAAAAGCACTGGTCCGACGTAACCGGACAGGCGCTGGACTGGTTCGACGGTTTGGCCGCGGGAATGCGCAAGACCGTTCCCAAACGAATGGGCCCGAACGTGGGAGTCGTTCTGGGTCCTGACGCGTCGGAAAAATCCCGCAATCTGCTGCGGAACCTGCGCGAGGGTCGTATCCAGGTGGTCCAGGGCCTGTTTACCTGCTGAAAGATGGATTCATTTTCATTGCGGCCCCGCGGGTCTGTATTTATCCTGCCCTCAAGCGAAGATTTTCAACAAAGGCGCTCGGGCGCCCAAGCCCATAAAAAAGGGGGGCTTCCGGATTTCGTG
>CBDUYZ010000165.1:0-6079 GCA_965371575.1 uncultured bacterium | reverse complement strand
GTCCCCGAAAGGTGGATTATCGGACCGTCAAGACCCGGTCCTCCTTACAACTCGGTGCGCTTGATCTCCTCGATCTCGTAGGCTTCGAGAACGTCATCCACTTCGATCTCGTAGAAGTTATCCAGACCGATGCCGCATTCGTAACCGGTCTGCACTTCCTTGACGTCGTCCTTGAAGCGCCTCAGCGAGTTCACCTTGCCCTCGAAGACCACCACTTCGTCACGCACCAGACGGGCCATGGAGTTGCGCTTGATGATGCCGTCGATGACCATCGAACCGGCCACCGAACCCACCTTGGGGATCCTGAAGACCTGCCGTACCTGGGCCTTGCCGGTCGAGAGCTCGCGTTTGATGCTGCCCAGCAGGCCGGCCATGGCCTTCTTGAGGGTATCGACGGCTTCATAGATGATGTCGAAGACTTCGATGGTCACGTTGTTGGCCTTGGCCAGATCCTTGATGGCGGAGCCGGGCCGCATGTGGAATCCGATGATCATCGAGCCCGTGTTGGCCGCCAGCAAAACGTCCGACTCGCTGATCGCGCCGACCGCCTTGTGCGTGACCTTGACCTGCACTTCCTCGGTGTTCAATTGCATCAGCTGATCGGCCAGGGCTTCCACCGAACCGGCCACGTCGCCCTTGATGATGATGGGCAGTTCCTTCAGATCGCCGGTAGTCATCAGCTCAGCGAGATTGTCCAGATCGATGACCTGTTTGGGACCCACGAGTTTCTGTTGACGCTGCAGGCTGCGACGCTTGGCGGCCAGTTCGCGGGCTTCACGCTCGTTGGCCACGACGTAGAAACGGTCGCCGGCCGCGGGCACTTCACTCGCGCCCAGGATCTCGCATGGCTCGCCGGGCTTGACCTGCTCCAGCGGGTTGCCCCGCTCATCCAGCAGGGCGCGCACCTTGCCGTCCGTCGTACCCACCAGGAAGTTATTGCCGACCTTGAGGGTGCCCTGATTGATCAGGATCGTGAATAACACCCCTCGTCCCGGTTCCTTCCTGGCCTCGATCACGGTGCCGCGCGCGGGGCCCTGGTCGCTGGCGATCAGTTCCAGGACCTCGGCCTGCAGGTGGATCATCTCGAGCAACTTGTCCACACCCGTGCCCTGTTTGGCCGAGATGTCCGCGCAGATGACCTCGCCCCCGAATTCCTCGACCGTTATCCCATGTTGCAGGAGCTCCTGCTTCACCAGATCCGGCCGGGCGGCGGGCAGATCGATCTTGTTCACCGCCACGATGAGCGGCACGCCGGCTGCCTTGGCGTGGCTGATGGCCTCGACCGTCTGGGGCATGACCCGGTCGTCGGCCGCCACGATCAGAATGACGATGTCGGTGACCTGGGCCCCGCGGGCACGCATGGCGGTGAAGGCCGCGTGACCCGGGGTGTCCAGGAAGGTGATCGGACCGCCGGCGGTCTCGACGGTGTAGGCGCCGATATGCTGGGTGATACCGCCGGACTCCCCGGCGATGACGTTGGTTTTGCGGATGTTGTCCAGCAGCGAGGTCTTGCCGTGGTCGACTTGGCCCATGACGGTCACCACCGGAGGCCGCGCGACCTTGTCCTCGTCCTTGACCTCTGCGATTTCGAGCACTTCCTCGCCGTATTCGGACAGGAACTCGATTTCCCGTTCGAATTCAGCGGCCAGCAGCTCGATGTTGTCCTTTTCCAGGCGTTGGTTGATGGTCGCCATGATGCCCATGGAAAACAGGTTGGCGATCAGTTCCTGGGCCTTGACCCCGAGCTTGTCGGCCAGTTCCTGGACCGAGATGAACTCCGTGAGCTTCAGTACGGAGGTGTCGATGACGACTTCCTCGTCTGATTTCTCGCCCTTCTTGCGCTTCTTGCGGCCCCCGGCGCCTTCCAACTGGGCCATGGTCTGCTTGAGGGCGCGGTCGACTTCGGCCGGATCCACCTTTTTCTTCTTCTTGCGGGTCCGCTTGCGGCGGGAAGTCGATTCCTCGCGGGCGGTGGCCTCGTCCTGCCTCCGCTGGATGGCGGCCTTGATGGAGTCCCGTACCGAGGAACTGCTGACCTCGGTGCGTGGTTTGCCCTGCTTGGCGGGCCGTGGCGATTTCACCTTGGGCGCGGCCTTGATGATGTCGCCTACCTTGAATCCATCTTTCTTCTTGACGCCCACCTTGTCCAGGGGATCCTCGACGGCGGGCTCCTGTTCGGGCGACAACTCCTCGGCCGAAGGTGCAGCTTCACCCTCTTCGACGGCGTCGCCTTGTTCTTCCGCGGGGATCACAGATTCGGTGGCGGCGGGAGCCTCAGCGGCCTCCACATCCGGTCCCTCATCCACCGCGGCGGTCTCCTCCGCTTTATCCGTGGCTTCAGCCGTGTCTGCGGCGACCTTTGCGTCTTCGGCCTCACGGGCCTCGATATCGACCTTCTTGACAAGCTTGGCGGCCTTGCTCTTGACGATGCGGGTCGTGGCGTGTTTCTCGCGCTTGGCGGCAAGTTCGGCTTCCCGGCGCTCCTTTTCCTCGAGGGCGCGTTCCTTTTCCTCCGCCCGAGCCTTCTTCTCGGCTTCCTTGGCCGCCCGGGCCTTCTTGGCCACCTTGGTCATCTGGCCTGCCTTCTTGATGACCACGACCTTGGGCTTGGCGTGAGATTTCTTCTTCTTGGCCTTCTTCTTGGCCTTCTTCTTGGTTTCGGGCTCCTCGGGCGCCTCTGGTTTGCCCAGAGGCTTGAGGGCCGCCACATTCTTCAGCTGGTCGGGATTGAGATTGTGGGCCTTGGCGTAGTTCTCCCTGGCCAGCTGCCGCTTCCGCTGGAAAACGGAATGAATGCGGTCGACCTCCTTGTCCTCGACCACGCTCATGTGGCTCTTGGCCTGCACCTTCATTTTCTGCAGGAGCGTCATGATCTGCTTGCTGTCGACACCGTAGTGCCGACCGAGTTCGTAAACTCTAAGCTTCCTCACCAAGATCGGTAACCTCCACCGACATCAAAAATGAATCCTGTGCGTGTGCCGTCCGTATGACGGCGCGGCATCAGAATCCCAATTTCCGGATCCCCTTGACGAATCCGGAATCGCTCACCCCGACCACCGCGAGCTTGTCGCGGCCCAGGGCCCGGGCCAGGTCCTCGCCGGTGAGAACATCGGCCACGACGCCCCGCACGGGCTGCCACCGGGATACCTTTCCCTTCAGGCTGTCACCCAGATCCACCGCGGTGATCACCAGAGGATTCTCTCCCCTGTTGACCATTCTGTCCACGGCGCTGAACCCCATGCCAAGCCTGCCGGCCCGGCGCGCCAACCCCAACAATCCAAGTAGTTTGTCCGCCTGGTCTCGAGTGTTTTCCTCAGTCATGGGACCAGGTCAATCATCGAGTTCGGTGTTGGCGAACGGGTCCAGTTTCTTGTCCTCGTCGTCTTTCTCATCCCCGCCCTTGGCCCCTGAGGGGGCATCTTTCCCATCCTCGTCTGGAAAATCCTTGAAGATGTCCTCTTCCGGCTCCGGGGGTTCCACGACGGCTTCCTCGATATCCTCGCCGGCCACCTTCTCGTCTACGAGGGCCTCCTCATCGAAGAGCGGACGCTTCTCGGCCGCTTCCTTCGCCATTTCCTCGGCGATGGTCTTTTCGATCATCTTGCGCAGCTCGTTCCGCGTGACCTGGGCCGTGGCCAGCAGGCTGTCCGCGGAGTCATCCTCCAGGCCGGGGATTTCCTGCAGCTTCTCCAGGGAGGCATCCGCCAGCATTTCGATGGTAGAGATCCCGATCTCCTCCAAGAGGATCAACAACTCCTCGCCGACGCCCTCCATCTCGCCCAGTTTCATGGTCATCTCATCGGTGACCCGTTGGCGGACCGCGAACTCGCGGGTGCTGACCAGGTCGATCTTCCATTCGGTGAGTTTGGCGGCCAGACGGACGTTCTTGCCCTCCTTGCCGATGGCCTTGCTCAACTGGTCTTCGCCCACCAACACCGTGGCCTCGTTCCGTTCCCGGTTAAGGGTGATGCTGCTGACGATGGCCGGGCTCAGGGCCCGTGAAATCAGGAGGCTCGCTTCGGCGCTCCAGGGCACGATATCCACTCGCTCGCCGGCCAGTTCACGGGTGACCGCCTGAACCCGACTGCCCTTCATGCCCACGCACGATCCCACCGGGTCGACCCGGTCGTCGTTGCTGGTCACGGCGATCTTGGAGCGCGTGCCCGGTTCCCGGGCCACGGCTTTGATCTCCACGATCCCCTCCTGGATCTCGGGCACCTCCTGATGGAACAGCGCCTTCAGAAAACCGGGATGACTGCGCGAGAGAATGACCTGCGGACCCTTGGTGCTGTCCAGGACCTCGGTTACGAAGGCCCGAACGGTCTTGCCCTGGTGCAGCTTCTCGCCGCGGATCTGCTCCCGGTACGGCATCAAGGCCTCGGTGCGGCCCAGGTTGACCAGGACGTTGCCCCGGTCCACCTGCTGGACGGTACCGACGATGATCTCGTTGACCCGGTTCTTGTACTCCTCGAAGATCTGGGCCCTTTCGGCTTCGCGCACCTTCTGGACCAGGATCTGCTTGGCCACCAGGATGGCGTTGCGCCCGAAATCCGCCAGGGGGAGTTCCCAACGGACCTCATCGCCGATCTCCACCTCGTCGCCGAACTCGATCTGCGCTTCCTCCAGGGCGATGTCGGTGTCGGGATCGTCGATTTCCTCGACCACCGTCTTGACCTGTTCGATCACCATGGACCCGGTTTCGGGGTCGACCCGGGCGTCGATATTGGCCTCGGCGCCCAGCTTCTTGCGGGCGGCGGATTGCAGGCCGGCCTCGAGAGACTCGATGATCACGGCCTTATCGATACTTTTTTCCCTGGTGATCTCACTCAGGGCGTTGAGAATATTATGATCCATGCGGATTCCGCTCCTACTGTCGGTCTGGTCTGCGGCCTGCGGCCGGGTCCTTTATTCGGCTTCCTCGGCGGAGGAATCATTCTTCGGTTTTTTCCTGCTGCGGGGCCGGCTTTTCCGGACGCCCTGCTTGGCTTGGCGCCTGGCACGCTTTTCATCCTTGCGCCGACGGCGATCAGCGTTGATCAGCGCCTGGGCGTCGAAATCGGGATCCAGGTTGCCTTCCAGGATCCGGTTCAGCGCGACCCGGACCTGCTCGATGGCCTGATCCTCTGCATCCGAATCAACCGTCTGGATCACCAGACGATCGCCATCCACAGCCTGCAGCACTCCCCGTATGCGGCCGGCGCCCTGCCCTGCTACTTTCAGATCCACCTTTTGTCCCATGGCGGCCTGATAGTGTTCGAGCTTGCGTAGGGGCCGACGGACGCCAGGTGAGGAAACTTCGATGACGTACTGGCCGGGAAACGGGTCGGCTTCTTCCAGCAACATGCCGACGGTCCGGGCTGCCGAGGCCACCTGGTCGAGGGAAATTCCCCCCTCGTGGAGATCCACGTAGATCCGGAGTTGAAGGCGCCCTCCGCCCCGGAAAATCCGGATGTCCAGCAGATCAAAACCGTCTGCAGCCAGTTCGGACTCCAAGAGGTCGATGATCCGGGCCGCCATCTGCTTCAAATCTGGACGGTTGCCCTCAGCCAACCTCAATCCTCCCATTACAAAAAGAGATGGACTTGTGCCCACCTCAAACAGTCCACCCGCCGGGGGGACTTCGAGACCCGGGAAATATACCCCTTCAGGATCCTTGTTGCAAGCGTAAAATCGGCGGAAAAACAGGTTCAATTTCCACTTTCGTCTGCCTTCTGCGGCACACCGTGATCGAAAAACGGCAGATTCACTTCCCGCATTGGTTTCTGCCCGTCCAGGGCCAGGACACGCGGACGACTTTCCAGGTACAGATCCCCAGGGTCGGCCCCCACCTTCATAAGCCGCTTGAAAAGGTGACCCAAGGGAAGTTGGCGGCGGTCGTACTCGGCAGGCAAAGCGGGTTTTTTGATAACGAATAGGGTTGAAAACGCATCCATAAAATCCTGGGCGTTCATATCCTCGACCGTGGGAACAATGGGCGGCCCCATGTCGATGCGGGATCCATGGTCCCCGTGCACGACGACGATGGCGTCATCCCACCAGGTCCGACCGGAGAGTTCTGCCAGGATTTCGTGAAAGATGT
>CBDUYZ010000164.1:0-6097 GCA_965371575.1 uncultured bacterium | reverse complement strand
CGCCAGGGAGTGAGTGAGGCCCACCCCGTATCCAGGACTCGCCCTATTCTCTCAGCGGCAACGAGTTGATGTCCGAGCTGACTGCCGCGTGGCATTCCCCGCGACTGGTACGGTTTCTGGCACTTTTTCTGCAAGGTGACTCCTCCAACGTCCACCATACGAGAGGGGTCGCAACGGATGCAACGATTCTGGCAGGAAGAGATCAGGGGGTATCCCCACGGAGGCAAGGGGACAGCGGTTTGGGTCGTGCGCCGGGACGGCAATGACCCATCCTCGCCGCTGAAGATCATGTTCACCTGGGCCACGGGCCGGGGACGGGCACAGGGGTTGGACCAGCGTCCACCTCTGGGTACCTTGCTGAGGGCGATGGCCGAGCGCAGGGAAGAGATGTCGTTTCAGGCGGAGGATACCGCCCTGTGGGTCGAACCCCTGCTGGAGCGGGGTCAAGTGACGGGTTGCCTGGGGGTCTGGTTCCAGGCCGACCGCACCTGGCGGGAGGCGATTTTCCTGTGGGCACAGCGGCTGGCTGCACGTTTGGGGCCGGTGCTGGCGCAGCTCGAGCCGCATCCGGTGCTGGATGCTACGAAGACTCCCGCAGCCCAGGGTACGCTGTTTTCCCTGCCGGCCCTTTCGAGACCGCCCGGCTCCCCGGGTGCGAAGCGAAAGGGAGGTGCCCTGGTGCGCAATTTCCCCCTGCCCCGCCCGGTCAACATTCCGGGTATCCCCGGCTGCATCGGTTGCAGCCGGGAGATGATCGAACTCGGGGCAAACCTGCAGGATGTCGCCAGGAGCGGAGTCAACGTCCTGTTGACGGGAGAAACCGGTACCGGAAAGGAGGTCTTGGCCCAGGCGCTGCATCAATGCAGTGGGCGGAGGGATGGTCCATTCGTTGGTCAGAACTGCGCCGCCTTGCCGGCATCGCTGTTCGAAAGCGAACTCTTCGGTCACCGGGCGGGAGCCTTCACCGGGGCCAGCGGCGAAAAAATGGGATTGCTGGCTTCCGCCCATGGAGGCACCTTTTTCCTGGATGAAATAGGCGACATGCCAATGGAACTCCAGATCAAATTATTGCGCGTCATGCAGGAACGTAAGGTTCGCCGCATCGGGGAACTGCAGAGCCGTAAAATCGATATTCGTTTCCTGGCGGCCAGCCACCAGGACCTCCCTGCAGAGATATCCCAGGGTCGTTTCCGGCAGGATCTCTACTACCGCCTCAAGGTGGTCGCCTTGGACATTCCGCCTTTACGGAGCCGGCCGGAAGATGTTCTGCCATTATTCTCCTACTTTCTCAGGAAATCCGGGAAAAACTATGAAAACATGAGGATTACGGAGCAGGCGATTGCCAGCCTACAGGCATGGCGTTGGCCTGGAAACGTGCGGGAATTGGAAAATGAGGTCCAACGGTTCCTGGCCCTCCACCCGGAGGCAGACGTCATCACACTGGGGGTTTTGTCCCACGATGTCCAGACCGCACGGACCGCCAGGGTGGTAGCAGCCGACCTCGGCACACTGCGTGAACTGGGCCAGGCCCAGGAGATCCTCGAGCAGTACCTGATCCGTAAGGCCATCGCCGCTACTGAAGGTCGCAAGGCGGCGGCGGCTCGACGCCTGGGTCTGTCACGCCAGGGTCTTTACAAGAAGATCCAGAGGTACGGGATGACCGATTTGATCATCCCGAAGGATTCCTAGCTGGGTTCGTCGGGTGGATCCTGTGGCAACCGCCTGCTAGCAGGCGGTTTAAAAACTGGGCTCGGTCGCGCTGGCTGGCACTTGCGAGCAGATCGCAAAGCCGAGGAGGAAGGCGATGCCGTAGCATCGTCGACGACGAGTGACAAAGAGATGCGAGGCAAGTGCCGCCAGCCCTCCGGGTTCGGGCGGTGATCGGCCGTCTCCTTTGTTACTTCTCCTCCACGATGCGCATCGGCATCGCGTCGTCGTCGTGCCGCAAATCCCGTCGATCAGCGCTCCGAACGCGACCAGATCCAGTTTCTCAACCGCCTGCTAGACACCGCCCGTCCGGTCAGGTATTTTGCCGGGCATGCAGGACACCCTTCCAAAACAGAGTCGCCGTTTTCGCGTCGGCCGACCGGGCTTGCCCACCAACCTGGCCCTTTTCGCCGGCCTTGTGGTCACCGCGGGGCTGCCGCCGTACGTGTGGACCGGTATCCTGGTGCCTGTGGGTCTGGCCATCTTGTTCGGGGTTCTGCTGGCCACTGCCCGTCCTGGCCGCACCGCCTGGTTTTTCGGTCTGGCTCACCAGACAACTCTGTTGCACTGGCTGTTTCTGCTTGACCCCTCCAAGACGATACCAACACGTGCTTTGGTACCGATTCAGGCGTCCGCGGCGATTCTCTATGTTTCGTTGTGCTATCTGACCCTGGGTTGGGTTTTCGGCAAGTTGAGGAATCGCCTGGGAAAGGCCCCGGCTCTTTTATTGCTGCCCGTCCTGTGGACGGGCATGGAAGCTTTGCGGTCCCGCGGTGAACTGGCGTTTTCCTGGTGTCTGAGCGGTGCGGCGGTGATCGGGACCCCTTTGTTGACCCTGGCCCGGACCAGTGGCGAAATCGGGGTTGGTACGGGCCTGGTCTTTGTCGCGGCGCTGCTGACGGTTTTCTGGACGGACAGGCGCGGCCGACTTATCCCGGCACCCCACCGGAACGCACTTATGATGGCCTGTTGCCTTTTCTGGTCCGTTCTTCTGGCCGGCTCTTTTGTGCGCCCGTCGTCCCCCTCCTCTTCATCCGGCACGGTGAAGGCCATCAAGGTGGCTGCCGTCCAGGCCGACGTGGCCCTGGCGGTGAAATGGGTGGACGCCAAGATCGATTCCACCAAGGTTCCCTACGCTGCCTTGACCCGCCGCGCAGCCGCCGACGGGGCCGAGTTCGTCGTGTGGGCCGAGACCGCGGTGCCGGCCTACCTCCGCTATGACAAATCACTGTTGGATTGGGCCCGCAATCTCGTGCGGGACACGGGCGTCTGGCTCTACACGGGGTTCCCCGACGCCGACCGCGGACCTGACGGCAAGGTTCGGACCTACAATTCATCGGGCCTGTTCTCTCCAGCTGGCCGGATCCTGGACCGGTACGCCAAATTCCACCTGCTGCCTATCGGGGAATCGATGCCTTTCACTTCGGTCTTTCCCTTCCTGTCGAATCTCGACGTGGGCCAGGCCGAATGGACACCCGGGGATCCGCCCCTGCCCATGACGGTGACGACGGACCGGGGGAGTTTCAGGTTTTCCGGCCTGGTCTGTTTCGAATCCATTTTTTCACATCTTGCCCGGGAGTCCGTCCGGCGCGGCAGCCAATGCCTGGTGGTAATCACGAACGACGGGTGGTTCGGCAAGTCCGCCGGCCCCCGGCAGCACACCTGCCTGGCCCGGTTGCGGGCGGTCGAAACCGGAGTGCCGGTTATCCGCTGCGCCAATAACGGGATCAGTTTCATCTGTGCGGCTGACGGTCGGATCCTCGACCGGCTGGAACTGGGGCGCAGGGGAATCGTCCGGGCAGTCATCAAGCCCGGGGACGGCCGCACCATGTATATCGCCTACGGCGCCTGGCCCCTGTTCGGGTTCCTGACCCTCTGGTCCATCCTGGTGGTGATCCTGGGCAGGCTGACCGCCAACCCGACAAGGACGGATGCGCCGTGACTGCTCCGAACCATCATGTCTTCAGGTACTGTCCGCACTGCCGGGCGGACATGACCGCAAGGCTCGAAGGCGGGGTGGAGCGACCCATATGCCCGGACTGCGGCTTCGTTCAGTACCTCAATCCTGCGCCCGGGGCGGGTGTGGTGGTGCTGCGAGGCCGGCGGGTCTGTCTGGTCAAGCGCAAGTTCGCCCCCCGGGAGGGCTTGTGGTCCCTGCCCACCGGCTTCATGGAATGGGACGAGGACGTCCAGTTGACGGCTCGGCGGGAGGCCCTCGAGGAGACCGGGCTCGAAGTGCAGCTGACAGGGCTGTACGCGGTCGAATCAGGCGTCCTGCCCCCGGATATTCCCGTCCTGGTGGTCTTCTACCTGGCCGAGGAGGTCGGTGGCGGGCTTGAGGCGGGGGATGACGCGGCGGAAGTCGGCTTCTTCGAGTTCGGCCAGTGGCCCGGGCCCATCGCTTTCGCGGCCCACAGGCGGGTCCTGGCCAGGCTGGAAAAGGAACTCTCTACCTGAAACGGAAGGGTCGCCATGGCAGGGCATACAGTGGAAGCGGTGGTTTTGCTCTCGGGCAGCGGCCGGACTCTGGAGAATTTCCTGGCCAAGAAAGCAGCCGGGGAGTTGGCGGTGGATATCGCGGCCGTCGTTTCCAGCCGACCCGACGCCGGTGGGGTGGCGATCGCCCGCGCCCGCGGCATTCCCTGCGTGGCCTTTCGCCGCAAGGATTTCGATTCGATCCCCGCCCACAACGCCGCCATCAATACCTGGCTCGAACCGCATCGGCCCCGGATCATCATTCTGGCCGGTTATCTATGCTTCTATATGCAGCCGGACTGGTTCACCGGACCGGTGGTCAACATACACCCGGCCTTGTTGCCCAAGTACGGCGGCAAGGGATATTTCGGCGACCGGGTGCACGAGGCTGTCCTGGCAGCCGGAGAGACGCAGAGCGGTTGCACGGTCCACCTGGTGGACGACCAATACGACACCGGACTCATCCTCGGACAAAAGAAGGTGCCCGTCCTGCCGGGAGACGACGTGGCCACCCTGGCCGCCCGCGTGTTCGCCGCGGAATGCGAATTGTACCCCCAGGTGCTGTCCCGGCTCGCGGTGGATCTGGCCTGATACTCGTCAGCCCAGCTACGCGAACACCTCCCGAGGACAAACCCAAGGGAGGTGTTCCAAATCCCGGCCAGGATGCAGGCCCGACTGGAATCCCATGTCTACTATATACGGAATCACGTCAGGTTAGAGCAAACCTCGGTCTGTTCTCCCTCCGGATCCCGGGGATCGCCGGTCATCAGGTAGCGGTGCATGGCGTCGGCGGCTACCCGACCCTGGCCCATGGCCAGGATGACCGTCGCCCCGCCGGTGACAATGTCGCCTCCGGCGAAGACGTTCTCAAAGCTCGTTTGCATGAGGTCGTTTATGACGATGGTGCCATTCCGCTCATTGCGTTCCAGTTCGGGACAGTCCGCCGAGAGCAGGGGGTTCGGGCCCTGCCCGATGGCGATGACCACCGTATCCACGGCGAATTCGCGCACCTTGCCCTCAATGGGAATCGGCCGACGCCGCCCGCTGTCGTCGGGCTCGCCCAGTTCCATCTCCTGACAGAGGATGGCACCCACGGCTCCCTTCCCGTCATTGATGATCTCGATGGGGGAGTGCAGCAGGTTGAAGTCGATCCCCTCCTGTTCGGCGTGATGGATCTCCTCGATGCGGGCGGGCATCTCCAGGCGGCTGCGTCGGTACACCAGGTACACGACCTCGGGCTGCAGGCGCTTGGCCGTTCTGGCGCTGTCCATGGCCGTGTTGCCCGCGCCGATGACGGCGATCCGCTTGATTTTCTTGACCGGGGTGTCGGCATGGTCGGGGAACTTGTAGCCGCCCATCAGATTCACCCGCGTCAGGAACTCGTTCGCGCTGTAGACGCCGTTGAGATTCTCGCCGGGGATGCCCAGGAACCAGGGCAGTCCCGCTCCGGTGGCGATGAACACGGCGTCGAACCGCTGCCGGACGCTGTCCAGGCTCTCGGCCTTGCCCACGGGGTAGTTCATGACGAACTTCACACCCATCTTCGCCAGGCCGCTGATTTCCCTCATGAGGATCTCTTTCGGCAGCCGGAACTGGGGGATGCCGTAGAACAGCACGCCGCCGGGCTTGTGCAGGGCCTCGAATACGGTGACGTCGTGGCCCTTCTGGATCAGGTCGCTGGCGGTGGTCAGGCCGGCGGGACCAGAACCGATGACGGCCACGGTCTTGCCGGTCGGCGGATCAATGTCCGGCATGATGTCCAGGTTGTGCTCCACGGCGTAGTCGCCGAGGAAACGTTCCACCCGGCCGACGCCGCCGGGCTCACGGCCCTTGTCGGGCTTGTTGAGCGTGCAGACCATCTCGCACTGGTCTTCCTGGGGACAGACCCGGCCGCAGATGGCCGGCAGGAAGTTCT
>CBDUYZ010000163.1:0-6114 GCA_965371575.1 uncultured bacterium | reverse complement strand
CGGTCGCTGTCCGGCAGCAGGGGACTGACCGCCACCAGAGGCTGCGGAGTCTTGTCGTGCACGTAACCGGCCATTAGGTTGAGCTTTTCGCTGGCCTGGTAGTCGAAGCCGAAGCGGATCTGCCAGGAATCCTCGTAGTTGAAATGGATGGTCTGGTCCAGCAGGTCATTTTCGAAATTCAGCGCCAGCTTGTCGAAAGCACTCCAGCCGAACCACACATAGTTGAACTCGGCCTTGAACTTCTCCACGAACCGGTAGGCAACGCCGAGAGATAGGATGTCCGGGAGGTTGAGGTCCGAAGTCAGGCTATGATTCTGGCCGAGGATGCCCACCAGGGTGGTGCCCCAGGTGGACAGGGGATCCAGCGTGGCATCGGCTTCATCGAATTTCATGGTTTTCTTGAAATGGTACATGAGCCCAAATGACAGCTTTTCATCAGGTCGGTACATGACGCCCAACGAGGGGGTGAGATTGATGGAACTCGACCCCTTGATCTCGGTGTGGATGGCGTTTTCCCCGAACTGGGGCTCGGGAGTGTATTTCTTGAGCTCCAGGTTCTGGTGGGCGATGTCGACACCCAAGGCGATGGCCAGGTTCTCGGTCGCCTTGAAGGAGATGGCAGGCGTCACGTAGACGGTCTCGATCACCACGTCGTGGCTGATCCGGCGGCCGACCCATTCGGCGCCGTCCTTCCAGACCACGCCCAGGCCGAAGGGGGCGTACACGCCGATGCCGAAGGCAATTTTACCACCGGGATTATTGGTGTAGTAGACGCCCGGCACGGGATAGACCTTGTCCTCGGCTTCACCGGTCGAGGTGAAAGTCTCGGTCTTGTTTAATTTCCCGCTGAACTTGAATTGGGGCGCCACAAAGACCGCGTTCACATCGGCGCGAGAACCAGTCATGAACGATAATCCGGCGGCATTGTAGAACAGGGCCGAGCCGTCGTCGGCCGTGGCTGTGAACGCACAACCGAGGGCGGTGGCCTTGGAGCCGGCCTCGTAGATGCTGAATCCCGAGGCCAGGGCCGAACCCGAACCGAGAACCAGCAATCCCGCAACCACCAGGGTGCAAGTAACTCTTTTCCGCATTTCGCCTCCTCTGCATTTCGTAAGCGAACCCGGGCCGGCCGCTCGGCCGCCTGTGGGCGTCCCGCGACACGCGGGTTTCCGCAAACGTTGATCGATGAACCGTAGCACAGGGTCTGGGGGGTGCAAAGCCCTTTTCAATCAGACGAATGTGGATCATATTGGACCAGAAACTATCGCTCCGGAGGCCTCATGCTGTTTGTCGACCATCCCGCAGAGTTTCACAGGACCCTGCCGGGATTCTTGCCCAGGACCCTGCGACCGGCCGGGCGTTGGACAGGAGACCCGGTCGCGGAATCCTTCGCTCTGACTCTCCGGGACACCCTGTACGGCGCCGCGGGCACGGCCCTGATGACCGCCGACCGTCCGGAATGCGACCTCGGCGATTTCTGGACTTCCTGCTACCTGATCCGACGTGCTCGGGTTTCCCAGTACGATGCCCTGCGGCGGGTGATCGCCGCTCGGCGGGATCTGCCGGGCCATGTGGCGTGCCTGGCCCTGTCCGGCGCCGGGTTCCACGGTCAACATGGGCGGACGTGGGCCGCCGAAGCGGGTAATCTCCACCTCAGCGTTGCTCTGCGCTGTGACCTTGCGGCAGCGGACTGTGGACTGGCCCTGACCATGCTGCCGGCTGTGGCAGTGGTTGATGCCCTGTCTGCCCCGGGTGATCTCGGGCGCCTGCCTGGCGGACTGGGCATCAAGTGGGTCAACGACATCCTGGTCGGGGGGCGGAAAATCGGCGGCGTGTTGACTTCCGCCAGATCCCAGGACGGGCGGATCCGATCGGCGGTCCTGGGCATCGGCCTGAATGTTGTGGTCGCGCCGGCAGTGCCGCCGACGCCCTTCACGACCGGGGTCGTCTGCCTGAAGGATTGTATTCCCTTGCCGGAAAATGGGATGACGATAGTCCTGCAACTGGTCCTGTCGGCGCTGGAGGAGCGTTTCGAGGAATTGGTGCGCGTGGGACCCGAACCCCTGCTGAAGGCCTATCGGGCCGCTTCGGTGGCCCTGGGCCGGGAGGTCGAGATTCGGCCTGACGGACAATCGACCGGTCCCTACAGGCGAGGCCGCGTCCTGGCCATCGGTCCCGATCTGGCCCTGACCCTGACCGACGGTCCAGAACCCGTGACCACCGGGCGTCTGGTCTTTCTGTCGTCGGAACCTTCATGACGGCCTATCGTTCTTCTCACCATGCGTGACCGCAGGGATCCCTGGAAATGGCCCGTCTGCATCGGGTCGACCCTCGCGATGTTCCTGGTGGCGGTGTTCCTGCTGCCACAGAGCTGGATCGATGCCTTCTTTTCTCCCCTGTCCCTTGTCGAGAGGCTGGAACGCGAGCAGGGTCCCGAATGGCTGGTCATCCTGCCGCCGCTGCCGGTGGAGGTGGTGTCCGACCACCAGCCGGAAACTCCCGCACCACGGCCCGATCCCGCACGTCCGCAGGTCCACCGGGACCCCGACTGGTGGGCCAGGGGCTGGCGGATCCGGACGTCGCCCGTAGCTCCCGTCGTCGTGCCGCGGGCCGCCGCCGACAGCGTGGCGATCCTGTTGGCCGCCTTGGGTGTGGAACGGGATTTCATGAGCCGCGCCCGGCCCGACAGCGTGCTGGCCTCCCGGCTGTTCCTGATGCAGCTGGAGGATTCCTTCAGGTTCGACGAGATGAAACCCTATCTGGGCGCCATGACCAGGGCGCGCGCCTACGCGGACATCATGTCCCGCGTGGCTGACATGTATGATGATTTCCTGGCGACGGAAATCATGACTCCCGACTGACCGCTCCCTCATATTCACGATTCAGCGGGACCGGGGTTGCGTCGATTCGGATTTATAGTAGTTTTCAAATACTTGACATTTTGTTTCCTGATTTTTTGGCGGGGACCATGTCCTGGCCGCAGTCAGAGTCACCGGATCAGTGGGGAGTGTTCGTGTTTCGTGTAAACAGGGCCGAAGAGCAGGCTGTCCGCCTCATCATGCGCCTGGCCATGGTCGGGGAACAGATGACGCTGTCCGACCTGGCCGTGGCGGAAGACCTGCCCGAACCCACGGTGGCCAAACTGCTGGGTATGCTGCGCAGGGGCGGTGTGGTGGAGGCGGTCCGGGGGCGTAACGGAGGATATGTCCTGGCGGAGGCGCCCGAGCGGACCAGCGCCGCCAGCGTGATCCGCAGCATCAGTGGATACCAGGTCTTTGAATACCCCTGTAGCGCAGCCAGCGACCGGCCCGATTGTCCCCGCACCGAAAATTGCGGACTGCGTGCCGTGTGGCAGCTTCTGGACAGTAGGGTGGTGGATGTCCTTGAACAGACCAGCATCGCCGACCTGCTGCACACCGAAGCGTCCGCTTCCCGAAATCTGGAGAATCTGTGGCCCTTGGCGGGCAAGTGAAGGCGTACTCCAGCCCACCGGGTGAACGTTTCTGATTCCTACCTTACAGAAAGCGAACCAGACCGCCCCAGCGTTCGTCCATCCGGAAACCATGCTTCTGGTAGAAACGCCGCAGGAAGAAGTGGGTCTTGATGGTCTTGATGCCCAGGTCTGTAAGCCGAGTGCAGAAATCCGCGAGGATGGCGCGCGCGATGCCGCGTTCGACCAGGGCCTGGTTGACCACGATCCCGTCCAGGAACACCGCCTCGTCGTCCAGCTGTCGGTACACCACGCCGCCGATGATCTGCTCGGCCTCGTCGGTGGCTACGAGATAGCGGTCGGCTTCACTGATCGTCTTGGGGAAGCCTGCCTTCAGGAACAGCCGGTACAGCTGGCCGACCTCGGCCGGACCGGCCGGTTCGCAGATGACGTAGGAATGTTCGTACTGATCCTGGATGGTGGAGCGGACGATGACCTGACTGTGCGCGGGATCGCCCACGGCCAGGACTTCAACGCTGTCGCTGTTCATCCGGTGGGGAAAAGCCAGCCGGTTGAACGCCGTCCTGTCATCCTGGTGGGGCAGGACCGCCTGCAGGTCCGAAAGTTCCACCATCTGGGTCGCCCGGCGGTTCGGGTGGCGGAACATGCGGACCAACAGACGATCGAAGATGTGCAGCAGCTGCAGGTCGGCGTCCTTGAAATAGGTGTTCCGGAAAAGGGTAAACCGGGCGATTTCCGGTAGCCTCTCCAGCCGATACAGACGCGTGAGTTCCTCGAGGATTTCCAGGCGGGCCTTCAGACGGGCCTGGGGATTGACGGATTCCCATTCCTCGAATCGGTTGATGGCGCCCAGCAGGCTCAAGGGCGGGTGGTAACTTTCCTCCAGGGACCGTATGAAACCATCAAGGGCTTCGGTGAACCCCAGCCCCATTTCATCGACGCCGTGGCTGCTGATCTCCTCCTGCAATTCCTTCAACCAGGCCAGCGCTTCACTCGGGCCCAAGGCCTCGACGAAGGCCTCGAAGATCCACTCCCGTTCAAGGTATTCCTGACTCCAGGGGTAGTGGCTGACGGTGTGCTGGTACATGTTCCGCCAGATGGGACGGATCAGGGACAATGGCCCGGTGTAGGGCTTCCAGCCCGACAGGTTGTTCTGTACCGCGCCCCGCCGGAAATCCGGTTCCGGCACCACGATGTTGTTGGGAGTGATCAGGCCGGGAATGATCCGCCGGCCGCTGTTGCGCCAGCCGCGCACCACCACGCCCATGGCCCGGACCATCAACTGGTGCCAACGCATCCGGGTCGGTGGGGCGGTGCCTGGGCCGCGGATGCCGCTGAACTCGCGGATTTTCTCCCACACCGTCAGGTCACTGACGTAGGCCATGGACAAGGCGCCCAGCTCGGGGCGGAAACAGCCGAAAGTGGGTAGCACGGAGGTGCCGAAGGGGTAACCACCCAGGACGATGTACCAGAAGATGGCGTTGCGGATATGATTCTGGTCGAAGTCCTGGCGGATGATCACCTGCAGGTCGAAGTGCTTGCCTCCGTTGGTGTTCACGCTCACTCGGTAGCGCGAATCCTCGTACCGGGAGATGATGCGGGAGACCCAGATGCCGCCGGGCCCGATCTTATCCAACGACAGATCCTCGCCCTCGAATGCCAGAAGGAGCGACTGCTTCAGAAAGGTCGTTCCGATCAGGACTTCCTCCAACCGATCGATCTCCTGGACGCCGAGCCCTTCCTGGAAAACGATCTTGCCCGCCCAGGCTGCGGGGTCGAGGTCTTTGTAACCGGTCTTGAGCTTGTCCTCGAACCAGGCGGACAGTTTGGTGAATTCCTGCAGGGCGCTGTCCGCCAGGGCGGGATCTTCGTCGTGTTTGGCCCAGCTGACAAGTTCCTCCCGGATGGGTCCGTAGAACTCGGGGTGGAAACGCCCGAAGTCGGCCAGCAACCGGAAAAGGTCCACGAACAGCCGGCGCGTCTTATCGGAGGCCGGCCAGGGCAACTGCGTGCGGTAGGTGTGGAGGCGTTGCCGGAACGCCTGGAGGCGGCGGGGTTCGATACGGGCCTTGCTGATGGCGGTGAAGCTCTGTTCGTCGAGGAACGGCTTGCCCGATTCGATGAAGGCCGGCAGGTAGCGCAGATAATCGGGCGACGGCTGGTCCAGGACCAGCACCTGGTAGGCCCGGCAGCGCACGGGTTTTTCCCGGTGGTTGGCCAGGGATTCCAGCCGCCTACGGATGACTCGGCCCTGACGGGCGCCCGCCCGCCCCAACTCCCGGTCCAATTCGATGATCGCCCCGAGGGCCTTTTCCCGGTCGCCGTACATGGCTCGACTGCACAGATCGTTGACTTTTTCCAGCTGGCGGTCCACCAGGCCCGGTTCCACTGGACCAGAATGACCCGCGCCCCCGTCGGGTGGCAGGTAGACCTGTTCCGAGAAGGCGCCCAATTCGGTGTCCCAACCGGTACGGGAGGGGCTGAAATTGATCAGCTGTGAGTTGGCCATCCACAGCAGAGGCTGGCGGACCAGCAGGCCCAGGTCGATGACCAGCCCGTCCAAGCAGTATTCGAGATCGCCGATACGAACGCGGCCGTCCGTTCCCTCGGTCATCATCAGGGTCCGTCCCGATTCATTGTTGATCAGGAACCCGTCACGGGGC
>CBDUYZ010000162.1:0-6118 GCA_965371575.1 uncultured bacterium | reverse complement strand
TCAAACCCTAGACTGATCCGCTCCAACTCAACGGGAGAAAGTCCATGGCCAAACAATTCATGAAAGGCAACGACGCCATTATTGTCGGCGCGCTCGCGGCTGGGTGCCGGGCCTATTACGGATATCCCATCACTCCGGCCAGTGAAATCGCCCATGCGGCTTCCCTGCACTTTCCCGCCCTCGGCGGCGTGTTCATCCAGGCTGAAAGCGAAGTGGCCGCCATCAACATGGTCTACGGGTCCGCCGGCATGGGAGTGCGTACCATGACCGCTTCCTCGAGCCCCGGCTTCAGTCTCAAGCAGGAGGGTTTGAGCTACTGTGCGGGCGCGGAACTGCCTTGCGTGGTGGTGAACATCGTTCGTGGCGGTCCAGGACTGGGCAACATCGCCCCCGAACAAGGCGATTATTTCCAGATCACCAAGGGGGGCGGCCATGGCAACTACCGGCTGATCGCCTTGGCGCCCAACGGGGCACAGGAAATGTGCGACTTGACGATGAAGGCCTTCGAGTTGGCGGACAAGTACCGCAATCCGGCCTGCATCATGGCCGACGGCATCACGGGCCAGATGATGGAAGTGGTGGATATTCCCGTGGCGGTTGCAAGCCTGCCCGACAAATCCGCCTGGGCGGTCAAGGGTACGCCCCAAACGTCCGGCAACCTGATCAGCTCCATCGTGCTGGACCCCAACGATCTGGAAGACCACAACTTGAAGCTGGATGCCAAATACCAGGAACTCATGGCCAACGAGGTGATATTCGAGGAATACCGGACCGAGGACGCCGACCTGGTCGTGGTGGCCTACGGGGTGGTCAGCCGGATCGTCTACTCCACCGTGGACATGGCCCGCAAGCAGGGGCTCAAGGTGGGGCTGCTGAGGCCCGTCACCCTGTGGCCGTTCCCGACCGAGGCCATCACCAAGCTGGCCGCTACCGCCAGCCGGTTCCTGGCCGTTGAACTTTCCACCGGACAGATGGTGGAAGACGTGAAACTGGCGGTGAACGGCAAGGTTCCAGTGCATTTCTACGGGCGTTGCGGCGGAGTGGTGCCCGGCGGCGGGGAACTATTGGCCGAGTACGGCAAGGTCATGGAAGGAGTAACCCAATCATGAAGACCTACGAGAAATCCAACTCCTTCTACCAGGTTTTCGAACGCAAATCGGGGCCGGCCAAGCAGGCCACCCACTATTGCCCGGGCTGCGGACACGGCAACGTGCACAAGATGATCGCCGAGGCTCTGGAGGAGATGGACCTGACCAAGCGGTCCGTCTTCGTTTCCCCGGTCGGTTGTTCGGTGTTCGGTTACTACTACTTCGATTGCGGCAATTTCCAGGCCGCTCACGGGCGGGCACCGGCCGTGGGTACTGCCATCAAGCGGACCAATCCGGACGCCATTGTCATTTCCTACCAGGGTGACGGCGATCTGGCCGCCATAGGGACCGCCGAGACCATCCACACGGCCAGCCGCGGGGAAAACATCACGGTGTTCTTCGTGAACAACGCGATCTACGGCATGACCGGAGGACAGATGGCGCCCACGACGATGATCGGCCAACGGTCGGCTACCACGCCCCTGGGGCGTATCGAGACTGTTCACGGCAATCCGCTCCGCATGGCCGAGATGCTGGCGACCCTGCCGGCGCCGACATATATCGAGCGCGTGGCCATCGGCAACAGCAAGCACATCATGAAGGCCCGCAAGGCCATCAAGAAAGCCCTGCGCATTCAGGCCGAAGGCAAGGGTTACAGTTTCGTCGAGATAGTGTCGACCTGTCCCACGGGCTGGAAGATGGATCCGGTGAGCGCTCGCGACTGGTTGATTGACGACATGCTCAAGGTCTTTCCCCTGGGTGTGTTCAAGGACATCAGCGACAACCAGGACGAAGGGGCCTGGAAGCGACACTACGAGGACTTCGAACCGGCCAAGGTGAGCGCCTACCTGGACCGGATGAAAAGTTCTGTCGGCGACACCGAATCGACTAAACTCCCCAGGGATCTGAACTGCAAGTTCGCCGGGTTCGGTGGGCAGGGCGTTCTTACCCTGGGACTGTTCCTTTCGCAGATCGGCATGCGCGGTGGACACCAGGTCAGCTGGTTTCCGGCCTACGGCCCGGAGATGCGCGGTGGCACGGCCAACTGCTCGGTCAACCTGTCCAGCGAGCGGATCGGGACCCCACTGGTGGACAATCCCAACGTGCTGGTGGTCATGAACCAACCCTCCCTCGAGGCATTCGAAAAGGATGTGGTGGACGGCGGCATCATCATCGTCGACTCGACGATCGTGGAGAGTACACCGGACACCCAGCGGTTGAATGCGGTGATGATCCCCGCCAGCGACATCGCCGACGAAGTCGGCACGCCCAAGGTGGCCAATGTCGTGATTCTGGGGGCGCTGGTCGCCGCCACGGATGCCTTCACACCGGAATTCTGCGAGTCGACGCTGCGGGCAGTCATCAAGAAGAAGAGCCTCATCGACATGAACATGGAGGCCTTCCGTCGGGGTTACGACTTCGTCAAGAAGGCCTGACGCAATAGGCTGACCGGGCCCTGGAATCCCACGGCCCGCCGCAGGGCGGAGAAAACATGATTATCGGCATTCCTCGCTCGCGATCGGTGGACGAATTCCGGGTGGGTCTGCCGCCGCATGCGGTGGCCAACCTGGTCGATCGCGGCAGTGAAGTCATTGTCGAGAAAAACGCCGGCGCCGGCAGCGGTTTCACTGACGAGCAATACGATGCCGCGGGCGCCCGGATCATCCATACCCTTGACGAGATCTATGGTCGGGCCGACATCGTGGTCAAGGTCAACCAGCCCGTTCCCGAGGAATACCCGCTGATCCGCTCCGGACAAATTCTCATGTCGGTGATGCACTTGGCGGTGGCAGATCCCCGCTTGATCGACATCCTGCTGGAACGTGGTTGCACAGCCATCGACTTCGTGACGATCCAGGATGAGGCGGGCAATCTGCCGGTGCTGCGCCCGCTGTCCCAGATCGCGGGCCGCATGGTGCCCCAGATCGCCTCCAGGTACCTGCAGACAGACCATGGCGGCCAGGGGATTCTGCTGGGCGGGGCTCCGGCCGTGCCGCCGGCCGAGGTGGTGGTGATCGGGGCCGGGACCGTCGGTCGCAACGCCGTGCGGGCCTGTGTCGGTGCCGGCGCCCGGGTCACCCTGCTGGACAGCGATTTCGACCGGATCTCCGAGATCGACTGGACCTTTCCCGGTCAGATAACCACGTTCAAGGCCAACGAGGCGACACTGCGCAAGGTCCTCTCCTACGCCAACGTGGTTGTGGGGGCGATTCTCATTCCTGGCGCCAGGACACCCCACCTGGTGACCAAGGAAATGGTTGGGCTGATGCGCGACAAGAGCCTGATCATCGACATCTCCGTGGACCAGGGCGGCTGTTTCGAGACCAGTCGTCCGACCCGGCCTTCGGACCCCACCTATGTCTATGACGGGATTACCCACTACTGCGTACCCAATCTGCCGAGCCTGGTGGCCCGGTCCGCCACCTACGCGTTGAGCAACGCCATTCTGCCTTACGTTTCGGAGGTGGCGTCGGCTCCCCTGGCGGAGGTACTGGCGAACGATCCCACACTTGCACATGGGGTCAACATCCTGGACGGCCACGTCACCCACTGGGGCCTGGCCAATGTGCGCGATTGTGAAGCGGTGTCCGTGTCCGAGGCCGTTGGCGGGTCCGGCTCATGAGTTGGATGACCTTGTATAGGTCCCGTCTCACGAGCGCCGAGGAAGCCGTCCGGGTGGTGGAATCCGGCCATAAGGTGTACATGGGTTCGGGCTGCGCCGCGCCCCACGGCCTGATCACCGCCCTGACGGGTCGGGCCGAGGAATTGCAGGACGTGGAGATCATCCATCATCTGACTTTGGGCGAGGCCCCTTACATCGCCGGTGACATGAAGGGCCATTTTCGCCTCAATGATTGCTTCGTGGGGTCGAACACCCGCGATGCGGTCAACGAGGGGCGCGCCGACTACGTGCCGATCCACCTGCACGAGATGCCCCGCCTTTTTCGCCGGGGCGTGATTCCACTGGACTGCGCGCTGGTCGTGGTCAGCCCGCCCGACGAACACGGCTTCTGCAGTTTCGGTATCGAAGTCGGTGTTACGAAACCGGCCGCCCTTTCCGCCCGGGTGATCGTGGCGGAGGTCAACCGCAAAATGCCCCGCACTCTCGGGGACAGTTTCATACACGTTTCCAAGATCCAGTCCTTCGTCGAAGTCGACCGGGACCTGGATGAATTCCGGCCCGAACCCGCCACCGAGGTCGAGAGGAGGATCGGCGCCCACGTGGCCGGTCTCATCTCAGACGGTTCCTGCCTGCAACTGGGTCTGGGGGCGATTTCCAATACGGTCCTGGATTTTCTGGGCGACCGCAAGGATTTGGGAGTTCATACGGAAATGTTTACCGAAGCCCTGCCGCAACTGGTGGGTAGCGGAGTGGTGACCGGGGAGCGCAAGACCTTCCATCCGGGCAAGGTAGTCGCTGGGTTTATCATGGGGACCCGCGAGGTCTATGATTTCGCCCACGACAATGCACTCATCGAATTCCACCCGACGGACTACGTGAATCACCCGGGCAACATCGCCAAGAACGACAACATGGTTGCGATCAACAGTGCGATCCAGATCGATCTCACCGGGCAGGTCTGCTCCGATTCCATCGGGGAAATGATCTACAGCGGGTTCGGCGGACAGGCTGATTTCATGCGGGGCGCGGCCATGGCCAAGGGGGGGTTGCCGATCATCGCCCTGCCCTCGGTCACATCGGACGGACGGTTGTCGCGGATCGTGCCCAACCTGGACCAGGGCGCCGGCGTGGTGCTGACCCGGGCGGATGTCCACGTGGTGGTGACGGAATTCGGGGTGGCTCATATGTTGGGGCGGAACGTACGCCAACGGGCCGAGGCCCTGATAGGAATCGCCCACCCCTCTTTCCAGGAAACCATACTGGAGGCGGCCCACCGGCGCGGCCTTTTCGGAAGGCTCTTTCCCGGCGGTTTCACGCGGTAGACCGGTCTGAATCAGTGATCGGAACCAATTTTCCCCTTTCTGTTGACAATTCGTCATATCTTTGACAATTTGTCTTCATGCCCAACCGGTCCCCAGGCCGGGTAACTTGTCGCAATCTCCAAAGGTTTACCGGTCCCGATGAACACCAAACCCGAAAACGAAGCGACGATCCTGGTGGTCGATGACGAGCCCGAACTTAGCCGGGCCCTGAGCAAACTGCTGTTGCGCAACGGGTACCATGTTCTGACCGCCTGCAACGGTGAGGAAGGGCTTGCCATTCTTCGTCGGGAGGAAGTCCACCTGGTGCTCTCGGACCTGCAGATGCCCAAGATGGGTGGGCTGGACCTGCTTAAAGCGGCCCAGGTCATTGCCCCTCACACGGAATTCGTGATCATCACCGGGCACGGTACCATTGAAACCGCGGTCGACGCCATGCGGACCGGGGCCTACGATTTCATCGAAAAGCCCTTCTCCATCAATACTACCCTGAAAGTGGTCCGCAAGGCCCTTGAAAAGCAGCACCTCATCGCCGAGAACAGGGATCTGAGGAAACGCCTGGAGGAGATCCAGGGCATGAACGAAATAATCGGCAACAGCGATCCCATGCGGCAAGCCATTGACACGGCCCGGCAGGTGGCTGCCAGCAGCGCGACCATCCTGCTTACCGGTGAGAGCGGGACGGGCAAGGAGGTCTTCGCGTCGGCGATTCACCGGTGGAGTGATCGCTCCAAGCAGACCATGGTGCGTGTCAGTTGCGCTGCCTTGCCGGAGAATCTTCTGGAAGCCGAACTGTTCGGCTACGAGAAGGGGGCTTTCACCGGAGCGGTGGCCCGCCGTAAGGGGCGGTTCGAGGTGGCCAACCGCGGCACGCTCTTTCTCGACGAGGTCGGCGAAATGTCCCCGACTACGCAGGTCAAGCTTTTGCGAGTGTTGCAGGAGAACATCATCGAACGGTTGGGCGGAAACGAGCCCATCCATGTCGACGTGAGGATCATCGCCGCCACCAATTCCGATCTTCCGGCCATGGTGACCGAGGGCCGTTTCCGTGAGGATCTGTTCTACCGGCTGAACGTCATCAACCTGGA
>CBDUYZ010000161.1:0-6135 GCA_965371575.1 uncultured bacterium | reverse complement strand
ACCGTTTGCCCGGTGGTGTGGGAGGGTGAGGTCGCAAGGCCTCACCCTACCCGATGCATGAATAGCGGGAAATCTTCTCAGAGATTCTTCTTGATGACCATGACAGTCATATCGTCGAAGGCCGGTTCGCCGCCGGAGTGGTTTTTCACTGCGGAGATGATCAGTTCCACCAGTTTCTGCGACGACATTTCCTGGCTGGCGCCCAGAAGTTCTTCCAACCTGTTTTCCCCGAAAGCCTCGTCCTTGGCGTTGATCATGTCGGTCACGCCGTCGGAGAAGATCACGACCATGTCGCCTGGCTGGAGGATGACGATGTCGTCCTCGTATTTGAATTCCTCCAGGATGCCGACGGCGAGCCCTCCCACGGCCAGACGGTGGTTCTCTCCGCTGCAGGCCAGGTGGTATGGCCGCTCGTGACCGGCGTTGCAATACGTCATGACGTTGCTGCGAATGTCCAGTCGCCCGTAGAAAAGGGTGGCGAAGCGGTCGTGGGTTGTGCTGAGGAACATCAGTCGGTTGCAGTTGGTCAGGCACTGATGGCAGGACGTGCCCTGCAGAACCTGACTGCGCAGGGTCGCCTGCAGATTGGCCATCAACAGTGCGGCGGGAACACCCTTGCCCGACACGTCGCCCAGGGCGAAGGCCCAGCGGTTGTCTTCCAGGGGAATGAAGTCATAGTAATCCCCACCCACGTGTCCGGCCGCCAGTGTGGCCCCGGCGACGTCGAACCCCGGGATGTCCGGAGCACCCTTGGGCAACAGTCCTTCCTGGATGAGTTCTGCCAGGCGCATGTCCTCACGTATGCGGTCGGCTTCCTTCCCCTCCTTGGCCATACGGGCCATTTCAAGCACCTGGGCCGACTGGGTCGCGATGATGGCAAGGATGCGCTGGTCGTCGGGATTGAAGTCGCTGCCGATCTTGTTGTAGGCGCTGAGAACGCCGATTAGTTCCGCCCCGACCATCAAGGGGACACACAGGAAATTGCGGATTCCCTCGTCGATCTTGATGCCCTGGAAGCGCGGATCCCCTGCCGGGTCGTTGACCAGCAGGGCGCGTTTTTCATGGCACATGCAACCCAGCACGTTGCGGTTCAGGTGATAATGGTCACCGTCGCTGCCCTCGCTCTTTTCCCAGATCAGGGTGCCGGTGGGGACCATCTCATTCTGGTCGACCAGGGTGATGGAAGCTTCTTCGGCGCTGACGGCCTTGACCGAGCGGCTGATGATCGTCTTTATGATCTGGTCAGAATCCTGGGAAACGCTGATGGCCCGCGCCAGATCGTTCAGGACCGACAGCTCTTCGACCGCCCGACGCAGTCGCTCGACTTCATCATCCGTTGATTTCTTGTTTCCGAAAATGGTCATCCAATCCCCCCGACCTTTTCAGGTTCGTCGACAAAGAAGAATGGCCGGCAGTTTTCCACGCCGGTGGCCACCACGGTATACTGTACTACAGAACCGAACCTGACACATACTCCTCAGTCAGATCAGTGCAAGCCGGGGTAGATCCAGAACCGGCCAGGAGCAGGTGAAAGCTGCCTGGGAGTGGGTAGGAGGCGAATTCTCTGTCCCTCGTAATTCGTGCAATAATTGAGTATACCATTTTTCTGGGGGATAAATGATGTCGCAGGAAGTGGCCGCGTGTCGGCCAGCGCGACCGAGCCCAGTTTTTCAACAGCCTGCTAACCATCTCCTTCGTTGCCCGCTGCATTGGGCGGGGTTATTGTTAACCTGGGAATGAGTTGGGATCTCAAGATCCAGACCTATTTTACGGAACCATCAAGCGGTGGTGAACAAGAAGCTAGAGGTGCGCATGAAACTCGGTGACTGGAAATTCCGCGCCTTCCACGACGGTCGTTTCAAACTCGACGGCGGTTCCATGTTCGGGGTGGTGCCCAAGGTCATGTGGGAAAAAAAACACACGTCTGACGAGCACAACCGGATCGACCTGGACCTGCGCTGCCTGCTGGCCGAAAACGGAGATAAGCGCATTCTGGTGGACACCGGAATGGGCGACCGCTGGGCGGAACGGCAGGCGGACATGTTCTGTATCGTCCGCAGGCCCAACCAGCTGCTGGCCGAACTAGCGGAGGCGGGTATCACCCGGGAATCGATCACCGACGTGGTCCTGACCCACCTGCATTTCGACCATGCCGGCGGGGCCCTCCGTGAGGGCGACAACGGCCTGGAACCCGTGTTTCCCCAGGCCCGGCACTGGGTGCAGGGGCGCCACTGGGAATGGGCCGCCAATCCCTCGGAAAGGGACCAGGCCAGTTTCCGGGCTGACGATTTTTCCGCCTTGAAGGACAAGGGAAAGCTGGAACTTGTCGACGGACCGACCGAGATCATCCCCGGCGTGAAAGTCATACCCATCAGCGGCCACACCCCCGGCCAGCAGATGGTGGAGTTCCACACCGGCCAGGGTGTGGTGGCCTATGTCGGCGACCTGATCCCCTTCCTCAGCCAGGTCCACATTCCCTGGATCATGGGGTTCGACCTGAACCCCCTGCTGACGGTTACGGAGAAGAAGCAGTTCCTCACCCGGGCGGTGGAGGACAACTTCACGTTGGTCTTCGAGCACGATCATCTCCACGAGGCGGCCACGGTGAAATTCGAGGACGGCAAGTTCCAACCTGATCTTGTCTTCACCCTGGACGACCCTCCACTTCGGGAAAAAGAATGAAGAACGACGGCCTCAGCCCCGATCTCGCCCACCCGCCTCTGCCGGTCCGCAAACCCAGCTGGCTGCGGATGAAAAGGCAGGGCGGCGCTGGCTACAACGACGTCAAGCGGCTGCTCCGCACCTCTTCCCTGAACACGGTATGCGAGAGCGCCAACTGCCCGAATCGGGGTGAATGTTTCAACAGCCGGACGGCCACTTTCATGCTGCTGGGCGACACCTGCACACGGCACTGCACCTTCTGCAACATTCCCGGCGGACGAGTGATCCCGGTCGATCCGGACGAACCACGCCGGGTGGCCGAGGCGGTGCGGGAATTGGCGTTGGAGTTCGCCGTGATAACCTCGGTAAACCGGGACGACCTGCCCGACGGTGGCTCGGCCCACTTCGCGTCCACCATCCGGCAGATCCGCCGGTTGAACCCGGCTTGCGGGGTGGAGAGCCTGACCCCCGATTTTCTGGGCGATCCTCTGGCGCTGGAAACCGTACTGACGGCGGCCCCTGAGGTACTGAACCACAATCTGGAAACGGTACCCCGTCTCTACCGGACCATGCGGCCCCAGGCTGATTATCGGCGGTCCCTGCAGGTGCTGCGGCGCAGCCGGCAGTGGGCTGACGCCTACGGTGCCGACATCATGGTCAAGACAGGCATCATGGTGGGCGTGGGGGAAACACGGCAAGAGGTAGTGGACCTGATGAAGAACGCCGCCGACTGCGGAACACGGATCATGACCATCGGACAATACCTGCAACCGACCGTGCGGCACCACCCCGTGCATCGTTATGCCGATCCCGCGGAGTTCGCGGAGCTGGCGGAAATCGGCCGCGAGCTGGGGATCGACTGGATGGAATCCGGGCCCATGGTCCGCTCCAGCTACCATGCCCGCGAACAGTCCGAATATCGCGGCGGCGGGCTCCGCAGTCATGATTCCGCGACGATCGGCCGGTCATCTTAAAGGGAGTGGAAGAATCCTTGTCCGTCACAACTTTTGTCCGCGACACCTTCTTCGACCCTCGTTCGCCCGCCTGCCTGTGGAAACATCCGGTGATGGCGGGGAATATCTTAGCCGGAGCGCTCGAGAACTTTCTGCTGCTCCTGGGGGAAAAGATCGCGCGGGGCGAGTTCCGCGAGTGTCCGGTCTGCGGCTGGACGGGGCATCGTTTCCGAAATTTCCTTTCTACGGACGAGATCATCCGCCACTGCATCTGTCCCAGTTGCGGCTCCTTCGACCGGCACCGCCAGCTGGTGCTGGGCATCCGCGAGGAGTTGACCGCCAGCCCTGGCCGGGCACCCGGCGTGATGGTCGGGTTTTCCCTTTCCACGGCCCTGCGTTTTCTGCTCGAACACGAGGGTCTCGCCCGCTGTTTCCGCAGTGATATCGACGCCGACGACCGGCGGTTTTCCCCCGATTTGGTCATGGACCTGCGTCAGACCGCCTTGTCTGACGGAGCCGTGGACTGGGTCTTCTGCAGCCACGTGCTGGAGCACATCCACGACCTGGAAATCTGTGTGGACGAGATCCTGCGGATCCTCAAACCCGGGGGCGCCGCCTGGATCCAGGTTCCCTTCGAGCCGGGCCGGGCCCACAGCCGGCGGATCGAAATCGATCCGCATCGCGCCCACGCCCACGCCTGGCAGTTCGCGCCCGATTTCGGCACGCTGATCGAACGGTCCGGCTGGACGGTCCAAGAGGTCATTGCCGGCGAAAACAGACCCCCGGATGAACTGAAACGGTACGGAATCGATCCCCGCGAGCGGTACTGGCTGGCCCGCAAATCCTGATGATGCGGCCGGTTGATCGCCGCCGGACTTTCCTCTGCCGGTCGGAAGGTTTATAATTCCCCGACCAGCAAATTGAATATAGACCAGGCTTCCCCGCGGGGAGAGCCAACCTGGCGGCTCATGGAAAGGGAAGACGATGGCCCAGATCACAAAACGAAGCGAGGACTACAACCGCTGGTACCTGGACGTCATCCAGGCCGCCGAACTTGCCGAGAACAGCCCGGTCCGGGGCTGCATGGTGATCCGGCCCAACGGCTACGCCATCTGGGAGAACATCCAGCGCACCCTGGACGACAAGTTCAAGGAACTGGGCCATGTGAACGCCTACTTCCCCCTGCTGATCCCCAAGAGCTTCCTGGCCAAGGAGGCCGAACACGTCGAGGGCTTCGCCAAGGAATGCGCCATCGTAACGCATCACCGGCTGATGCAGGTCACCAAAAACGGCAAGACCACCGTCGTGCCGGATCCGGACAGCAAGCTGGATGAGGAGTACGTCATCCGTCCCACCAGCGAGACGGTGATCTGGGACATGTACCGCAAGTGGATCCAGAGCTACCGCGACCTGCCGATCCTGATCAATCAGTGGGCCAATGTAGTGCGCTGGGAGATGCGCACGCGGATGTTCCTGCGCACCACCGAATTCCTGTGGCAGGAAGGTCACACGGCCCACGCCACCGCCGAAGAGGGTCGCGCCGAGACCCTGCAGATGCTCGAGGTCTACCGCTGGTTCGCCGAGGACATCCTGGCCATGCCCGTCATCACGGGCGCCAAGACGGCCAACGAACGGTTCGCCGGCGCCGTGGAGACCTTCTCCATCGAGGCCATGATGCAGGACCGCAAGGCGCTGCAGGCGGGCACCAGTCACGACCTGGGCCAGAACTTCGCCAAGGCCTTCGACGTGAAATACCAGGACAACGAAGGCAAGGTGAAGCATGTCTGGGCCACGAGTTGGGGCATGAGCACCCGCATCATGGGCGCCCTGATCATGACCCACAGCGACGATGACGGTCTGATCCTGCCGCCGCGCATCGCGAGCATCAAGGCGGTCATCGTGCCGATCTGGAAAAACGACGAAGAGATGGCGCAGGTGATCGCCGCCGCCGAGAAAATCGCCGCCGAACTGCGGCCGATAATCGGTTCGGTGCACATCGACAAGCGCGACAACATGCGTCCCGGCTGGAAATACGGCGAGTGGGAACGCAAGGGTGTGCCCCTGCGCATGGAGATCGGCCCCCGTGACCTGGCCGACGAAAAAGTCATGATGGTTTCGCGCCACGACCGCAACAAGCAGCCCGTGAAATTTACCGACCTTACCACGGCGGTGCCCGTTGAGCTGAAACGCATCCAGCAGGACCTATACGACCGCGCCCTTGAACGCCGCCGGGAGGCCACGGTCACGATCGACTCCTGGGAGGAGTTCGAGAAGCTGTTCAAGGGTGAAGGCGGGTTCGCCCACTGCCACTGGTGTGGCGACGGCGACTGCGAGCAGACCATCCAGGACAAGACCAAGGTGACCATCCGGAACATCCCCTTGGAACGGGACGAAACCAAGGGTGAATGCGTGCACTGTGGGAAGCCGAGTATCGGGCGGGTGTTGTTCTCACAATCCTATTGATTTGGTTGTGCCTCCGAAATTGTGTCTGGTCCATTGGGGCAAGGCGGATGCTTCAAGG
>CBDUYZ010000160.1:0-6144 GCA_965371575.1 uncultured bacterium | reverse complement strand
ATAAAGGCAAATACAGCAATCACTTCCGGGTGCCAAATACCTTCGGCGGCAGCCGGGGTTTCAGACAGCGTCAGGCAGCCGGCCAGCTACTGGACGTCGGCCTGTTCAGGCAGCTCCCTCATTTCCTGAAGAAGTGGCTTTACAACAGTGGCCAGTGGCGCATCAGCGGCCTGATTTCAACCCCTCCGGCCCATCGTTCCATCCACCAGAGGGCATTTCTGAGAGATTACATTTCCAAAATCGATGCGGTTCTGGAGGAACCTTCGTACAACTTCATCCATATCATGTCGCCACATCCTCCCTACGGCGTCAGGGCCGATGGAAGCCCATCCCCGGATCCCATGCCATTGACAAGAGAGAGCTACAAACACGAAGCCCGGTATTCCCTGCGGGTCTTCATGGATCTGCTCCAGCGGCTCAAGGCTCTGGGTGTCTATGAAGACGCCCTGATCATTCTTCAGGGTAATCACGGTAGTGATTTTTTCCCCGTGATTGACGGAAGAGCTGTGGAACTTCCAACCGGGCGTGCACCGGCACTGCTGGCCATCAAGGCGCCACGGGCGGCCGGGCCCCTGGTAACGTCACATGCCCCATCATCAATTTCGGATCTGCCTGCGACTGTTACCGATATGCTTGATATCGATAGCCACTACCAGGGTATTTCACTTCTTGAACTACCCGAGGACGCGGAACGTTCGCGTGGGTTTTTCCAGTATCTGAGCCAAGATCTGGAAAACCCGGTTCTGCGGCGATTCGTGGTCGAGGGACCGGTTTTCGACCCGCACAGCTGGCGTGAACTGGGTGTGGTGGAAGTGGTTCAAGATGCTCCCGATTATACCTGGGGCGACGTGCTGGAGTTCGGCATGGAGGGCAATGCCGATCCCTACACGGGCCAGGGCTGGGCAGTGCCGACATCCAATGGTCAATGGACGGACGGAAACCGGGCCCATCTTCATTTCCAGGTCGCGGCTCCTGGCGAGGATGTCGACTTCCTGTTCGCGATGCGACCTTTTCTTGTGCCGGGAAAACTGACTCGGCAGCGTGTGCAGATACTGGTCAATGGTGCGGACCTGATGACACTGGACGTGACGGAACCGCAAGCGCGGCTCTACAAGATGACGATCCCGGGAGAGTTCCTTGAAACCAGTGAGATTTACCTGACATTCGTGCTGCCGGACGCGACGATTCCCGACGAGCTCGGCGTCAGTGGAGACAAGCGGCAGTTGGGAATTTCCGTCATATCGATTTGCCTTTTCCCGCAATCGATGACCGAGGAAATCGCGCGGCGGACCGCTGCGTCAAGACCTTCAGGCGGGACACGCAGGTAAATTCCTGTCCCTGTAAATGCGCCAATCTGAGCCCATAGGCCGCACCATCGCCTACTCGTGATTCACCAGCCCCATCTCGAGAATACTGGTCATATCGTCGTAGGTGGCATCCAGCCGGTCCCGGTACGGTTCCAGTGAATCACGGATCTGCGCCGGCAGCCCCTCTTCCCACAACAGGCGCAGCGATTCACGATCCATGGCCGCGGCCTCGGCCGCCAGCTCGGCGCGCCAAATATCGAAGTCCAGACCGTCCAGATCTCCCGCCTGCTCGTCCAGGGCCGCCAGCTGATTGGCCGCCACGCGGCCCTGCACCCGGTTCACGAAGCGGCGAACCTCACGTTCGCGCTTGTCGCGGATATCCTCTTCATCGCTCTTACCGGTGTTGATGTTCCAGTGCCAGCTGCTCTCTTCGTTGTCATCATCGTCGGACGTTACCGTGAATGCCGGGCCGTCGGAGGGATCCTTGCCCAGCAGGCCGTAATAGGCCAACGAATATATGTACTGGTACTCGCCCACACCCATGCCGTTGTCCAGCATGATCCGGTTGCGTTCCTCGATGAAGATCAGCAGCGAGGGGATGAACTTCATGCCGGCCTTGGCTTTGGCGATTACACCCGCTTCGTCCGTGCCGTCCAGGGTCCGGAACAGCCCGGACACCTCCTGCTGCACTTCCTGCATGTCGTCGCGCACGGCGAGAAATACCTCCATCCGACCGGCGGGGATGCGTCCGTCGATCCCGGGCACGAACTCGGAGGGATGGCCGTATTCGGCGTCCATCGTTTCGAAGGTGGCCTCGATTCTTCCCGCACGGTCGGCAAAACGCTTCACGCCGAAATACCCGACCGTACCGACGCCGACCATCACCAGGACAACAAGGCCGCAGCCGATGCCGCAGCCGATGAACCATTTCTTTCCCGCGCCGGCCATATGAATCTCCCCTGCTCGAATTCGGGTTGCCGATCCGCACCGTTGGCATGACTATATCCGGGAACCATACCCGAACAAACAGATGATATTCAATGAAAGGCCGGTATGCCGCGATGGCTCAGCAGTACATCTACACCATGCAGGGGCTGAAGAAGATCGTGCCCCCGGGCAAGGAGATCCTCAAGGGCATCTGGCTCTCCTTCTTTCCCGGCGCCAAGATCGGGGTCATCGGCCTGAACGGCGCGGGAAAATCGACACTGCTGAAGATCATGGCCGGACTCGACGACGACTTCATCGGCGAGGCCAGACCCGACCCTTCCATCAAGGTGGGCTACCTGGCCCAGGAGCCGCAGCTGGATCCGACCAAGGACGTCAGGGGCAACGTCGAAGAGGGCGTGGCCGAAATGAAGGCCAAGCTCGACCGCTTCAACGAGGTCAGCATGAAGATGTGCGAACCGATCGACGACGACCAGATGAACAAGCTGATGGAGGAGATGGGCAAGCTGCAGGGCGAAATCGACGCGGCCGAAGGCTGGGATCTGGACCGCCACCTGGAGATCGCCATGGACGCCCTGCGTTGCCCGCCCGGCGACGCCGAGATATCGACCCTGTCCGGCGGTGAAGTGCGCCGCGTGGCCCTGTGCCGGTTGTTGCTCAAAAAACCCGACCTGCTGCTGCTGGACGAACCCACCAACCATCTGGACGCCGAGTCCGTGGCCTGGCTGGAGCGCCATCTGCGTGAATACGAGGGCACCGTGGTGATCGTGACCCATGATCGTTACTTCCTGGACAACGTCACCGGCTGGATCCTGGAGCTGGACATGGGCCACGGCATCCCCTGGGAAGGCAACTATTCCTCCTGGCTGGAGCAGAAACAGCAGAAGCTGCGGGAACAGGAGAAGAAGGACAACAAGCGCCTGAAAACCCTCGAGCGGGAACTGGAGTGGGTCAATGCCTCGCAGAAGGCGCGGCAGAAGAAGAGCAAGGCGCGCGTCAGCCAGTATGAGGAGCTCGTCAGCCAGGAGCGCGACATGCGCCAGAGCGCCGCGCAGATCCGCATCCCGACGGGCGAGCGGCTGGGCAACGTCGTGGTGAAGGCCGAAAAGGTGCGCAAGGCATACGGTGAGACGCTGCTGTTCGACGACCTGAACTTCCATCTGCCGCGCGGCGGCATCGTGGGCGTGGTCGGGCCCAACGGCGCCGGCAAGACCACCCTGATGCGCATGATCACCGGCGAAGAAAAACCCGACAGCGGCGAGCTGGTCGTCGGGGAAACCGTGCAGCTGGCCTACGTGGACCAGTCGCGCGACGACCTGGACGGCGAGAAAACGGTCTGGGAAAACATCACCGGCGGCGCCGAGGAGCTGGACCTGGGCGGGGTGATGGTCAACAGCCGCGCCTACTGCTCCGGATTCAACTTCAAGGGGCACGACCAGCAGCGCAAGGTCGGCACGCTTTCGGGCGGCGAGCGCAACCGGGTGCACCTGGCGCGCCTACTCAAGAGCGGCGCGAACCTGATCCTCTTGGATGAGCCCACCAACGACCTGGACGTCGATACCCTGCGCGCCCTGGAAGACGCGCTGATCCAGTTCGGCGGCTGCCTTATGGTAGTCAGTCATGATCGCTGGTTCCTGGACCGCATCTGCACCCACACCCTCGCTTTCGAGGGCGACAGCAACGTGGCCTGGTATGAGGGAAACTATTCCGAGTATGAAGCCGATCGCCGGCAGCGCCTTGGCGAAGATGCCGACCAGCCGCACAGGATCAAGTATCGCAAGTTGACGCATGGCTAGCGGGCGTTCTGAATCCTTTTGAACCACACATACCCTCTCCGGAAACGTCCTCGTCCGAGCCCTGCGGATTGTTTCCAGAGAGGGTATATATGGTTCAAAAGGATTCGGAATACCCGTGACCCACTTCAGTTGGTGACACCTACCCGTCGGCGGGTTTCCCTGGAACGGTGGCCGCCTGATCCTGATGGCACACAGCCCCGCTGAAAACAATCCGCAGAGCTTTGGCGAGGACGTTTCCAGCGGGGCTGCATGGCATCCGGATCAGGAACCCGATCACTCCAGGGGCAACCCGCCCACCACCTCACGGGAATCCAGGGAGCCAAAAGGATAAATCCCCACCCGCTGGTCGTAATAGGGCGTCTTGGCGTAGAACCAGTACCGTATCGCCGAGGGATCGGCCGCGAATTCCGGATCGGCGGCCTTGCGCTCGGCCAACTCGGCCGCCCAGGCAGGGTTTTCGGCCAGCATTTCTGGAATCATCTCCTCGATGACGTAGGACTCCACGTATTCCACCCGCTCGAAGATGGCGTCGAAAAAGCCCCACTGCACCAGCGAGTCCGGGGCCCTGGGCTCCAGAAGGTGGGCCGCGACCCGGGCGGTGCGCTGGTTCATGTCCACCACGACCGATCCGGCGGGAAAGACCCGGGTCTCGGTCACCGGTTCGGCCGTGAAGGTCACCGGGTGACGGCCTTCGTAGGGGCGCTCCCGCCATTTGGCGTCGGATAACCTCCAGGTGCGGATTTCCAGCTCAACCGGGGTTGCCAACCGACGGAATTCCACCCCGTGGGCCGCCAGACGCTCGATCGCCACGGTCCATTCGGGCGGGATGATGTAGGCCTCGGGCAGATCGGCCGTCACCGATGGGGTATGCTCACCGAAAAACTGGAGCTCCATGGTTTCGGGTTCGCCGGTGAACCGGTTCCACTGGCCGCCCGTCACCTCGCTGGTGACAGTCTCGTAGGACACGCCGGCAAACGCGACGGTCGTTGAGTCTTCGGCCAACTCGAACCTCAAGGGGAAGGGCTCGGCGCGAAACTCCGGACCGGCCGTGGCTTCATCCGCCGCGGTGACCAGGCCGTGCAGCCGCCCGGCTTCCGTGTTCAACCAGCGCACGGTGTGGGTCACCAGCTTGAGGGTGCTTTCGACCCTCGTCGGATAATCCTTCAGCATGTGGGTTTCGATCAGCAGGCCCGGCCGGTTCTGCAGGGCGGTGTAACCCTGGCTGAACCGGGGACCAGCCACCCAGGTCCGCAGACCGCTGCGCGGATCGTGCCATTTTTTGAAGGCGACGTAGGGCGCCATGGGATACCCGTCGGCGGCCATGGCCTCGTTCATCTTTTCTTCGTATTCAATCGTCCAGGCGGTCAGCCCCGAGTCCATGTTGCCCCGGGTCTCCATGCTGTAGGTGATGGCGTACTGGTAGTCGGCGCCGTCGGTGGAATGGATGTCGATGAAGAAGTCCGGCAGCCACGCGTTGAACATGCCGAGCCAGGCCTGCATCTCCGGGGTGTCGGCTTTCAGGAAATCGCGGTTCAGGTTCAGGTTCTGACCGGTGACCCGCCAACCCATTTCCCGGGGACCGTTTTGGTTGATGCGATTGTAGGGTCCGAAGCGCTCGTGACCGTCCACGTTGAAGATGGGCACGAACAACAAAGTGACCTTGTCCAGAAGTTCGCTGGCAAGGTCGGGATTCTCCGCCAGGTCCCGCAGCAGCAGCATGCCAGCGTCCTTGCCGCAGGATTCGCCGGCGTGGATGCAGGCCTCCACCAGCAGCACCACCCGGCCTTCGCGGTCACGATGGTCCGTGGCCGTGAACCGGCCCTCCTTGTCGGCGATGACCAGGGGCAGCGAGCGGCCCTGCGGACTGGTTCCGAAGGACGTCAGTTCGATCAGCGGACTGCCAGCCGCCAGGTCGGCGAACCAGGTCATGGTTTCGGCGTAGGTGGGGGTGCGGAGGCCGTCGGATTCTTCGAAGGGGGTCTGTAGCGCCCCGGCGTCACCGGCCAGGGCCAAGGCTCCAGCCATCAGAATAATAATCGTGATGATCCTACCGGTGGAATTCATGTTTGACTGTTCCTTTGGAGGCAATTGGTTCA
>CBDUYZ010000159.1:0-6154 GCA_965371575.1 uncultured bacterium | reverse complement strand
CAGGCCATCATGGTGGCCCTGCTGGCGCTGGTGGATCCGCAGGATGAAGTGGTGTTCCCGGTGCCCTACTGGGTCAGTTATCCGGACATGACCCGCCTGGCCGGCGGCATTCCGGTGCCGGTCCATGCTGCCGACGGTTCCTTCCAGCCGACCCTGGACGAGATGACCGCTGCGGTCACCTCCAGGACCAAGGTCGTCCTTTTGAACAGCCCCAACAATCCCTCGGGCAAGGTGTACGACGGCGAATGGCTGCGGGGTCTGGTGCAGTTCTGTGAAGAGCGGGATATTTACGTGATGATGGACGACATCTACCACCGGCTGGTGTTCGACGGTCAGAAGGCCGTCCATTGTTATGAGTGCACCGACCGCTCGGTGGACGACTCCAAGGTTGTCATCCTCAACGGCGTGTCCAAGCAATACGCCATGACCGGCTTCCGTATCGGGTGGGCGGTCGGTCCCCGCGATTTGATCCAGGCCATGGCCAACATCCAGTCCCATCAATCCGGAGGCCCCTGCAGCCTTTCCCAGAAGGCGGCCGCCGCGGCCATTGAGGGCGCCCAGGGTTCGGTGGGGGAACTGCGGCGGATCCTGGAAGCCAATCGCAACGAGTTGATGCCCCTGCTGAGGGGAATCCCCGGCCTCAAGGCCGACCCGCCGGAAGGGACCTTCTACTGTTTCGCCGATTTCCGGGCCTTCGACGAGGATTCCACGCGCCTGGCGGCCCGCCTGCTCGATAAGATCCAGGTCGTAACCGTGCCGGGCGTCGAGTTCGGCATGGAGGGTTACCTGCGGCTGAGCTACTGCGGGTCCATCGAGGATGTTCGTGAAGGCGTCCGCCGTATCAAATGGCTGCTGGATGAAAACGGTGCGTCCGAACTGCATGCCGGCGAGAAGGTTTTCACCCGCTGATTGGGATCGTCACCAGGCGCCCGCAGACAGTGGGAGGCGGTGATCGAAAGGCTGTACCTCCCATTTATTCTGTCCGGCCAGTGTCATGATGACCGGCGCCGAGATGTCCGTTAGCGCACCAGCACCCCCTTCTCGGTCTGCGTCCGCTCGCCGATCTCGGCGTGGAAGAAGTAGACGCCGGAGGGCATATCTCGGCCGGCTTCGTCGTCCCCGTACCAGATTGCGCTCGCCGGTCCCGGCTCCATCGTACCGCTGAAGAGCGTCTTCACACGGCGGCCGGCCAGGTCGTAGACGGCGATTTCGATCGGGCCGACGGTCGTCACCGTCCACTCGATCTTGGTCTGCGGGTTGAAAGGGTTCGGGTAGGGCCTCGACAGGAACCGGGGCGACGTGACCGGATCGGCGTCATCGAATACGGCCGAGATGCCGAACACCGGATCCGAGCAGTCCAGCGGGTAGATCTCGCCCGGAGCGACCAGATAGCCTTCTATCACGCACAGATTATTTATATGGAGATTGGACTGGTCGGCCGGCACGGCCCGGGCGACGTGCAGCGGCTGATAGGGGTCGGACAGGTCGTACAATTCGATCCCCGTTATTTGGTCGCCCAAATACAGCAAGTGCCCTGAGATCGCAGCCCCGCCTCTGAACTGGCCATCTGTGGGAATCTCCGCCAGCGGAGCCAGTTCGCCATCCATGCTCCACTCCAGAAGATGCGTGCGATAGTACTCGACCGCTACCAGGAACGTTCCCCCGTTGTTGGACAGGCCTATCACGGAACCGTCCGTGATGATCGAACCGGCCTGCACGGGAGTGGAAGGGTCGGACAGATCGACGACGACGAATTGCGTGTCGAATTCCAGCAGTAACTGCGTATCCCTCTCCAGGATGCGGTAACTCGGTCGTCCGGGCAGATCCAGGGAGCCGAGCAGGGAGGGATTTGCCGGATCGTCGAGGCCCAGGGCCACCAGGCGGTATTGGTCTATGGGATCTTCTTCGATCAGGAACGCGTTCTGCGCGCCGACGTGGAAACTTAAATAAACAAGGTTGACGCTTGTCTGCAGCGATCCGAGATATACGAGACTCGGAAACGCGGACAGATCGGCGGAGCGAAGCAAGCCGTACCGATCCAGCAGCCAGAGGACGTCGCCGTCTCCGGTCGCTGTCGGCCGTCCACCCCAGCCCCAAACATCATTCGGCACGATCATTTTTTCGGTTCCGCCTGCCCGCATTAAGTACGATTCCTCGCCATAGTACGGATCGTTCCATTCCTCTATCAGGTAGAGGTAATCCTTGTAGTTGCCGAGGTACCTCTCGCTCGTGGCGTAGCCCCCATCGGAGTAGCCGCTTCCGGAGTAGACCTTGGATACGTTCATCGGATCGCGGACGTCGTAGATTTTGCTCTGCCATTGGCACATTGTGCCCATACAGCTCGAGGATTTGATGTACTGGAACGAAGAGTTCGAGCTCGTGGCGTACCAAGTTTCCCCCATGGTGTCCGCAGTGTAGAACCGAGAGATCGAGGTCGTTTCGATGAGCGACGGGACCGTATAGGTGTGCAGACCTCCGCTACCGCCGGCCACGACAAGTCGGCCGTCCTGTAGTTCGGCGCAAACCTCGTCGGTTCCTTCCAGGGTGAGCGACCGGATTAGTGTCAAGTAGTAATCGAAGAACCAGACCGATCCGGCTCCGCTCTCCTGGGTCAGGCCGACCATGATACCGTATTCGTTGTAGTCGAAAGAGGTGGGCATCGCGCTCGATTCCCCGTCTCCGATCAGAACCCACTCAGAAGAATCCACATTTCCGGATGTATAGTCGATGTAGATTCGGGCCAAGAACGGAAAGGTGCACGGTTGCTGCAGGATGCCGTCGTCACACGTGGCGTGGACCTGTGCACAGACGTAAATGCTGGTATCATAAGGGAGGCGATAGATGCGCCCGAAGGTGATGCTCTCTGCGTCACCGCTCGTCTCTGGAATCTCCTGAAAGGTCCACAGGCAGCGATAGTTGGGGCCGGCGGCCGGAATTTCGCAGGCTACGATCCCCGAATCGCCAGAAAGATAGAAGCGCTCTGAAGTTTTTGAGGCCGCCACATAGCGGACGGCTATCGGTGTCGTGACGTGAATCTTCCAGTTCAACTCGGATTCCGGTTTCCCGGGATTGTACAGATCGACCACGTAGAAGCTGCTGTCCGACGCCACAGCCAGCAGTCCGTCCGAGCAGACCGCGACACCGGTGATCGCCGCTCCCGGAGCGAAGGATGACACCAGGCTCATGTCGTAGGCGTCGACTACCTGCACTCCTGCCGATTCGCAAGCCAAATACAGGAATCCGTCCTCGATGCACGCGTCGCTAATCGGTTCCGGCGGCGTCCAGGAGCCCAGTTGAACGGGAGCAGCGAGGTCACTCACGTTCCAGGCGATCAGCTCGTCGCCGCAGGTGTAAACCGAATCGCCGCTCCACACCAGCAGATCGGGATCGGCGGCCGGGGACTGGGATTGGAGCTGAATCGGATCGCCGCTCCAGTCGGCGCAAGCCTGCGCCGACGCCGTACCGGCGATCAGAACTGCAACCAGAGCCAACGCTACAGGGAGAGAGCGATAGTACGAATACATTTACAAGCCTCCTCATTTTCTGGGAGCTGCTTTCCGTAAATCGGGATTTACGACTTCTCCCTGTCCTGGCAGACAGGTAACTATACTTTGATAAATGAGTTGTAAATCCCGTACCAAATGCCCATTTACCTTACCACGATTCGGCGAGAACATCAATAAGCATTTCCAAAAACAGACAGATACGATCCGCAATTCCGGGCCGGGATTGCCTGGTGCCCCCTTTTTGAGCGATTGGGGCAAATTTTACCTAATCGCAAGCCGATTGTCAATTGGGAATGATCTAGCAATCTCGTTTGCTCTCTGATCAACTCATTCAAAGCTGATTCGAGCGTTATCCAGACCCAGATCAAAACTCTGAAGAATGTAATACAGGACCGGATCGCCATAGAAATACTGAATGTACGATACGTTTTCCATCAGCTCGGTCCAGGATCCGCCGGGCATTTCTCCGCCGCCCAGCGTCCAGCGAATAAACGTCCACCCTGCGGGAAGTCCGTTGGCCTGCGACTGGATTTCAAAATCATAGGAAATCCAGCCTGGCTCGTTGGCCGGCGTAGCGGTAGCTGATTTCCACCCCACATATTTCGACGGAAGCGTCACATCGCCGATAACATAGGCTCCCCAGTCGTCCTCGACATCCAGCGGGGTCCCGTTGTCATTCATCAATTTCAAGGTCAAGTAGCGGTTTGTGATGTCAAATTCGTAATTAATACTCCTGAGGTCGATACCCAGGGAAGTCACCTTGTTTTCCCGGTAGTTACCGGTGAAAATTGATTCCTCACCAAGTTCGGTCCCCGGATGAGGGGCGAATGACACCACGTTATTGTCGTGCAAATAGCCGTCCGGATTACCGCCAGTGTCTTCGAAAATAGGCCTGTGGTTGGTTTGGAAGGACCAGCCACCCACATTGCGACGGCTAGAGAACGTCTCGACAAAGCAACCTTCTGTCGCCGGACCGGGCTTCTGGCCATCAGCGGATTTCTGCGCATCGACCGCCGGGTCAAGGGGACTTTCATGCGAACAGCCAGAGGCCAGCAGCAAAAAAGCCGACGTGATAAACAAAACCGTTGCTGTGATGCGTGAGGAATGTGCCACGGGAAAACTCCTGATGTTGATGCTTCGCCTTCTCGAGACAGGCCGCCCTTCTAACGGTGGATTTATTGCACGATACTACCACGGTTGATCGGCCAACGTCAAGTTGCCGGCCGGGTTCGAGGCCGTTGGGCTGCTATTGGGTGACTGGTCAAAGTCCAACTTTTCTGTCATACCGCACAAAAATTTCGCACCCCGGTGACCAGCAGATAGAGTCCAAGACCTGCGGGGCCCCTACTTAGGGGAATCCCCGGCCTCAAGGCCGACAAGCCGGAAGGGACCTTCTACTGATTCGCCGATTTCCGGGCCTTTGACGAGGACTCCAAGCGCCTGGCGGTCCGCCTGCTCGATTAGATCCAGGTCGTAACCGTGCCGGGCATCGAGTTCGGCATGGAGGGTTATCTGCGGTTGAGCTACTGCGGGCCGGCGAGAAGGTCTTCACCCGCTGATTTTCTGGTTAACCTCGTCCGTGACGAACGATCTCACCCTCGACCGTGTAGATGGTGTCCTCGGCGATGTTGGTGGCCAGGTCGGCGACTCTTTCGATGCTCTTGGCAGCCATGAGGAAGGCAAACACAGCTTCGGAGCGGGAGGGGTCGGTGGAAAGTTCATCCTGCAGGATACCGATGAAGCTCTTGTAATCGCGGTCCACCTCGTCGTCGGCCACCAGGACGTCCCTGGCCCCGTCGGTGTCCATGTTCATGAGTGATTCCAGGCTCTTGCGCAGCATGCTCTGGGCCTTTTCCCCCAGAGCCTGCAGGCGGTCGCCGAAAATCGGCGGGCCATGGTCGCCTTTCAGACGGGGCTGGATACCGGCGATATTCACGGCCAGGTCACCTATCCGCTCCAGTTCATTGTTCATTTTCAGGGCGGCGATCAGGAACCTGAGATCGATCGCCACCGGTTGGTGGAGGGCCAGGATCTTCAGGCATTCCTCCTCGACCTCGATCTCGAGCGCGTCGATATGGTCGTCCCTTTTCCGGACGGACCGGGCGAGCTTCGAATCATCCTCCTTCACCGCCCGGATCGCCATCTTTAGACTTTCCTCGACCAGGGAACTCAGGTGAAACAGCTGCTTTTTCAGCCTGTCCAGTTCAATCTGCAAATGGATCTTCATGCCGGGCCTCCCGAGGCAGGATGATGGTGAAAGTGCTGCCGGCGTCGAGTTCACTGGTGACCGTGACACTGCCTTGATGGGCCTGGGAAATGTGCTTTACGATGGCCAGGCCCAGACCGGTCCCGCCCATCTGGCGGCTGCGCGCCTTGTCTACACGATAGAATCTTTCGAACAATCTGGGCAGGTGTTCGGAGGCGATTCCCGGTCCGGTGTCACTGACCTTGATGTATACCCCATCCTCGTCCTTGTCGCAGGAAAGGGTCACCGGTGAGCCTTCGGGACCGTACTTCAGGGCGTTTTCCAGGAGGTTGGCAACGGCCTGCTCGATCAGGGGAGCGTTGATGTCGGCGCGCAGTTTGCTGTCGCAGGCCAGTGTCACGTTCTGTAGGGCGCTTGAGTCCCGCGAGATCAGATCACGGAC
>CBDUYZ010000158.1:0-6178 GCA_965371575.1 uncultured bacterium | reverse complement strand
TCTTCGGCCTGGACCGGGACGACCCCCAGCGCAGCGGGAACCCGGACGGTCTGGTCGATTCGTGGGACCCGTTCATCTTCGACCTGCAGAAGGGGCTGTTGAAATTCCCCCTGGATTTCCTGATGCCTTTTGCCCCCGGCGGGAACCCTCTCCATCGTTACGAGGAAGCAGATGCAATTGCCGAAGCCACCTATGCTGCCAACGCCGACACCTCCGCCTTCGTCTGGAATCCTTCCTTTCTCAGGACCAACCAGACCTGGCAGATCTACGACCCGAGCATCTTCCCCTCGCAGTATCCCGAGTTCGCAAAGTTCCGGATCATCGCCACTCATTCCTCTACTGATAAAAGTTTCAACCCAGGAATCTCGGGCGTGGTGGGTGTATCGAGATGGTGAGACTAAATGGCATTACTATTACCAGAGGCTCGGTTATAAAATGGATTTCAATGTTGGTCTTTCTCCTTCCAAGCATCTCGGCGTTGGCGGAAGCGGATTTCCATGCTGAAGACAAACGTGCCCAAGTTGCAACCAGGGAACATTATCCCATGGGCCCCACACATCAGAATTATCCGCCGATATCCCAATCATTGCCCCTAAACAAAGCCATATCTGACTCCAATACAACCTGGATTTCATCCCTACTGGGCGACCCCTGTTATACGGTTTATTTGCAAGGTGTAATGGCCTATTTCGGAAATAATGATTTCCTGGACATTGCGAGTGTAGAAAATTCTGATGAACCAGTATCGCTCGGCAGTATTAGATTCCCGGATTCAGTGCGAGGGGTTGCTGTAAACGGCAGCAGAGCTTATGTGACGAATGGCTACCCGGGATTTTTTGTTATTGATATATCGGACCTGTCCGCCCCCGCTGAAATTGGTAATTTTGATACTGCGGGCTGGGCCAGCGGGGTGGCAATTAACGGAGATTTTGCATATCTGGGAGACGGTAGCCGAGGCCTATTGATCCTTGATATTTCCGATCCTAATAATCCAGAGAAGGTGGGGGAATTCAATACAGGAGGATTTGCCTATGATGTCAAAGTTGTAGGTGACCTTGCATATGTGGCCGATTGGGATGGGGGTCTTCGTATATTTGATGTGTCCGATCCTTCAGCCCCTTCTGAGAAGGGTGATTTTTATATAGGGGGAAATGTTCGCTCAGTCACAGTTGATACAAATAATAATTTGGCATATTTGGCGAATGGGTATCTCGGCCTTCGAATCCTGGATGTTTCAAATCCTGCTTCGCCCGTCGAGGTCGGCTTTATTGATACTGATGATTTTGCTCATTGGGTGGCGGTTGATGACATATACGTTTATGTCGCAGATTGGCATAATGGACTTCGCATTTTCGATGTATCAAATCCTGCGGTCCCCTTTGAGAGGGCATATTATTCCAATGGAGGTTATGCCTCTAGCGTTGCCGTAAACGAGTTGTTGGCCTATGTGGCGGATAATTCCGGGTTACATATTGTGCGTCACGATCTCTTTGCTTCGAATATCCAGGATAGTATTGGTTATTCGTTAAATCTTTCAAACTACCCAAATCCTTTCAATCCAATCACCACAATTCGTTTTGAATTGCTCCAAGCCACGGTTGTTGGTCTTTCAATATTCGATATGTCAGGGCGACAAATTCGTCGGTTGGTTTGTGAAGAATACTTGGAAATGGGGGGGCACCGGAAGATTTGGTACGGGGATGATGATTCTGGCCGTCAAATGCCATCCGGTGTTTATTTCTACCGCCTGGAAGCCGGGAATTTCACAGAGACGAAGAGGATGGTGTTTCTGAAATAATCCCCAGCCAACAGCCTGCTAGCCACCCAGCTCGTCCAGCAGCGCCTTGACCACCTTTTCGGCGTCCCTTTGGCGGAGCTGGTCATAGCGGATGGCCCAGATGTGATCCTGGAAGGCCAGGTTCCGCATTTCCACCAGCAGCTTGTAGCGGGCGGGGTTCGAGCGCAGGACTCCGAGATTCTGTCCCTTGGTGCGGGACCCGGCTCCCATGGCCGGCAGGAGTTTCCGGGCGAAGGCGCGGGACACGGTGTCGGTGCGGTTCCGGTTCTTGAAGTACAGGAGCGAGACTCCCTCGCCGAGCGCGGGCACGTTGTCCGCGTGGATGCTGAGAAAGACCTGCTTGTCGGCCGGCACACCCTTGAAGGCGTTGCGGGCCACGTCGATCCGTGCGTTGAGATATTTCTGGCCGCCCTTGGGCCAGGCCGCCGGCCGGTCCCGCTTGTTCCAACTCGCGCTGTTGAACACCTCGTTGCGGTCGTGCACGAAGGTGTTGGCCACCGGAGAGTTCTGCCGCAGCAGGTGATTGGGGCTGAGCAGGGTCATGGTAACGTCGGCCCCGTTGAGCTTCAGCAGGACAAAGATCCGCACAGCGATGTCGTAGACGTATTCATCCTCGACGATGGTGAAGGTCTTTCCTGCGCTGTCCTTGGCCCGGACCGTGGTGCCAGGGTCGATTCCGCCGTGCCCCGGGTCCAGGACAAAGTGCCAGCCCGCCAGGCGGTTGCTGACCTTTCCCAGGCCGTCGACGGTCTTTTCGAAGGTTTCCCACAGCGATCTGGCGTGCCGGTAGGCGACCGGTGCGGATATCGAACTTTCCTCGAAATAGCCGGCGTGTTTCTGGTTTTTTGACCGGGGGGCCTCGTAGTAGTAGGGACCGTTGGCCGCCTGGATCCGGTACACACCCTTGACAGGCACGTTGAAAATGCTCCAGTCCAGGCCATAGGGCGTCTTGCGGGAGCGTTCGCTTCCGCCCAACCCCGGTATGGGTCGGACCCGCAGGTTCTGTCCCGGGTGGATGACGGATCCGGATATCCCGTTCAGATCCCTCAATTCGCGCAGGCTCATCTGGTGCAGACGGGCGATTTCCGTCAGGTTGTCCCCTCTTTGCACCTTGTAAACCGAGATTCGCTTGGCCGCCGCGGCGCTGAGCCGCAATTCCTGCCCCGGGTAGATCCGGTCGGATTTCAGCCCGTTGAGGCGCTTCAACTCAGCCACGGGAATGCCGTATCCCCTGGCGATCTCCCAGAGGGCGTCCCCGCTTTCCACGATATGCACCGTGCTGCCGGCCTCGCGCAGACGCAGTTTCTGGCCGACGTAGATGCGGTTGCCTTTCAGATCGTTGATTCGCTTGAGCTCTTTCACCGTCAGCCCGAACCGGCGGCCGATCTCGCTGAGGGATTCCCCGCTCCTGACGACATGCACCGCCTCGTCCAGGGGCGTGGGACGCAGTTTCAACTGCTGGCCGACATAGATGCGGCTGCCTTTCAACCCGTTCAGTTTGCGCAGGAGAGAAATGGGGATGTCGTGCCGGTCGGCGATCCCGGACAGGGTGTCGCCCAGATGGACGATGTATATTTCCTTGTCCCTGCGGGGAATGCGCAGCTGCTGGCCGATGGCCAGTTCATCGCTGCGCAGCTTGTTCCAGTCGCGCAGTTCCTGCACCGTGACGTCGTGCTGCCGGGCGATGAGCGTCAGGTTCTGGCCGCGTCGGACCTTGTGGGTCAACCACTCCTGGGCCCAAGATCGGGGCGCCGGCACAATCAGGAAAAACAGGCAGACCCATGTGATGATGCGTCCGTGCATTGTGTGGAAACGGCTCCTTGCCTAGTAGCCTGCTTAGTCTGTGCTTCTCGACTCAGATCCCCGATTCCCGGATCAGGGGCTTTCTTCTTTCCTCGGCCTCGACGAAGACCTTCTTGATCAGCGGCCATTCCGTCTTGACGGCGCTTGTCAGTCGCGCCACTTCGCCCTCGATGTGGTCGGCCGTGCAATCGTCGGCGAAATCCAGACTCATGTTCAATAGAATATATTCCGGACCCATGTGGAGCGTCATCACTTCATTGACATTTTCGACACCGGGCATCTTGGCGGCCAGATTGCGGACACCGGCGATCGTGGCAGGCGAGGCGGATTCTCCGATCAGCAGATCCTTGGTTTCGACGGCCAGCAGCCAGGCCGTGCCCGCCAGGATCAGCCCGATGGCCACCGAGGCCGCTCCGTCGATCCAGTACAGGCCGGTCATCTGGCTCAGCCCGATACCCACGAAGGCCACGATGATCCCCGCCATGGCCGCCGAATCCTCGAACAGTACGACGAAGGTGGAAGGATCCTTGCTCTCGCGCACCGCCTGGAGCATCCCCATCTTACCCTTGATCTTGGCGAATTCCTTGAAGGCGAAGAGCCAGGCGGCTCCTTCGAACAGGAAAGCGAAAGCCAGGACCAGGTAGTTGACCTGGACGTTTTTCATGGGCTCGGGGTGCTGGATGTGCTTGATGCCCTCATAGATCGAAACGCCGGCGCCCACACCGAAGATCAGGATGGCCACCACGAAAGACCAGAAATAGATTTCCTTCCCGTATCCGTAGGGATGCTGGGCGTCGGGCAGTCGCCTGGAGCGGCTCAGGCCCAGCAAAAGAAGGATCTGGTTGCCGGTATCCACGATGGAGTGGATGCCTTCGGACAGCATGGCTGAACTGCCGGTGAACGCCGCGGCGCCGAGCTTGGTCACGGCGATCAGGGAATTTCCGGCCAAGGCGGCAAAAATGACTTTCCGGGATCCGGCATGGGACATGAGAATTCCTCTATGACTCGGGTGTACGTACATCGCTCATCCGGCAGTCTACCCTGTCCCGTCCCGGCGGCCAAGGTTGTCTTGGCACCACTTGTGTGGTACCACTGGATTAAATCCGACGTTATCTTATATTGCGAACAATCCGGGCTAGGAATACCGATCGTACCTTGATGATGGTTGAATCCCCACGGGAGGAAAGAACATGAAACTAGCGTTTCGTCGCCTCGACAGGCGGAGAGCCAGGGTTCTGGCCGTACTGGTGGTGGCCATGGTTCTGGGCCTGGCCGCCTGTTACCCGGGTGGCCCCGAAAACCTGGATGAACTCGGAATCGTGCTGACCTTGAAGAACCCCGAGGGGGATTTCACCGACATGATGACCTACGCCATGGAAGATACAGTGGTGGCGTTGATCAAGGACGGTGATACTTCCTCCGTGGCCATCGATCCCCAGTTCAACCCCATCATCCTGGAAGAGCTCCAGACCCAGATGAAGAACGTTGGTTTTTCCCGTGAGATGGATCCGGCCAGCAACAAACCCGATGTCTGGCTCAGCGTCGGTGCGGTCGAGAGCGAGGTCTGGCTCTACTGGTACACCTGGGGCTACTATGGATATCCCGGTTGGGGCTGGTATTATCCTCCTTATGTGGGGACAACCTCATTCCAGCAGGGGACCATCGTCTGGCAAATGCACGACCTGCGCGGCATCGACGATCCTACCGATCCCGAAGCCGAACCACCGTTGATCTGGGTGGGGAGCATCAACGGGGCCCTTTCGAATACTGCTTCCTCCACCGAAGCGGACATCCGCGGAGGCATCAGGCAAGGATTCGTCCAGTCACCATACATCGCCGCCCAGCCGGCGGGAAAATAAGGAGGTCAGGACATGAAAAGATTCTTCGTATTGTTTGGCCTTCTGCTGATCCTGATGCCGGTTTCGGCCGTCAAGGCGGACAACAGTACTTTCGGCATTGCCTGGGGCATCAGCGTGCCCACTGGAGCCACCGAGGAGTTTGCCTCGGGTGTGAGCTTCCGGGGCATGAGCGTGGAGTGGCGTAATTTCTACATGCGGGACGCGGCCTACGGCATCAACGTCGGCTGGAACGTCTTCAACGAGACCGACGACTCGACCGTAGAATTCACCAACGGAGCGATTACGGGGAAGCGTTGGCACTACATCAACGCCATTCCCATCTACGGCAGCTGGTTCAAGTACTTCAGCGACGACAAGCGCAGCAGCCGGTTCTACGCGGGCATCAACGCGGGGACCGCGTGGATCGAGCAGCGCACGGAGATGAGCCTGTATCAACTGACCGAGGACAACTGGCATTTAGCCGTCGCGCCCGAATTGGGCTGGAACTTGCCCTGGGATTCGTTCCTGGGTTACGTGGGCGTCCGGTACCACTACGCCTTCGAGGCGGGCGACATGGAAGCCCAGCAGTGGATCGAGTTCAAGGTCGGTTTCGGCCTGGACTGATCTGGACCGTATCATGACAGCGGCTGCCGGTTTCGGACCGGCGGCCGCTTTTTTAATGACAGCCTGCTAGCGGAGTTCGTACTTGTTGATGCGGTAGATCAGCACATGCCGGGGA
>CBDUYZ010000157.1:0-6221 GCA_965371575.1 uncultured bacterium | reverse complement strand
AATCCGATCTCCATTCCCTCGGGAACAACCACGCTCTTGTCGATGATGCAGCTTCGGATCTGGGCGTAGCGACCGATCTCCACGTTGTCCATCAGGATGCTGTCGGTTACCCGGCTGTAGGAATTGACCCGGACCCCGCGGCCGAGAAGGGATCGCTCCACCCGCCCGCCTGAAATGACGGCGCCGCCCCCGACGATGCTGTCCTCGACGATACCCGGCAAAGTGCCGTCCTCGGTGAACCCGTGCACGGATTTACAGGGCGGAACGGGAGGCTGCCAGGCCCGGAAAAGCCAGGCCGGATCGTAGAGATCGAAATTGGGCTGGCGGCTGACCAGATCCATGTTGGCCGCGTAATAGCTGTCCAGGGTGCCGATGTCGCGCCAGTACGTGGGTTCCCCGGTTTCTTCGTCCCGGAACGGATAGGCGTACACTTCCCCGCAATTCACCAGGGCAGGAATGATGTCCCGGCCGAAATCGTGCTTGGAGTCGTTGCGTTTGACATCCTGTGAGAGTTCCCGCACCAGATTCTCGGTGTCGAAGATATAGACCCCCATGTTGACCAGACAATGCTCCGGGTCGCCGGGAATCGTCTTGGGCTCGGTGGGTTTTTCCTCGAATCCGACCACCCGCCAGGACTCGTCCACTTCGAGAATGCCGAACTGGTCGGCCCCATCGCGGTGAACCACTGCCGCGCTCAGGGTCATGCAGCCCTCATGCCCGGCGTGGAACCTGAGCAGTTCACCGTAGTCCATGCGGTAGATGTGATCCCCGGACAGGATCAGGACGTGGGCCGGACGCCGGCGCTCCAGCAGGTAGATGTTCTGGTAGACCGCGTCGGCGGTGCCTTGATACCACTTCTGCCCCACCCGGTGCTGGGGCGGAATGCGGTACAGGAATTCACCGCTTTCGTAGCTGAAGATGTTCCAACCCCGCTGCAGGTGCTTGTCCAAGGAATACGACTTGTACTGGGTCAGGACGTATATCTGACGTAGGCCGCTGTTGATGCAGTTGGAAAGGGTGAAGTCGATGATGCGGTAAGCGCTGCCGAAGGGGACCGAGGGTTTGGACCGGTCCCTTGTCAGCGGGTACAACCTTTCACCTTGGCCTCCGGCCAGGATCAGGGTCAGGGTATTGCGTACCAGCTGTCGGACACTCAAGGTTGTACTCCACCGGACACCGGGTTCGCAGCCGGCCCTCCGGCTGCCGGCGGGATTGTCAATTGCTGGCGGCCGTCCTGCTGTTCACCAGGTCCTTCACCGTATCCAGAAGTTCGGTTACGTCCGACGACTTCGTCACGTAGGCATCCGCAGCCCAGGTCAGATAGTTGTCCTTGTAACTGGAGTAGGCGGTGTTCAAAACGACGGGAACCGTGTTGTCCCTTTCCAGAATGCGCTGCAGGGCTTCGATGCCGTCCATGCCCGCCATCCTGATGTCCAGGATAACAAGATCCGGCTTCATGGTTTCTACGAATTCGAGACCCTGGGCCGCGTTGCAGGCGGTCATGGTTTCGAATCCGGCTCGACGTAGTTCAGTTTCGTAGAGGAGTCTGAGGTGCGGTTCATCGTCCACGATCAATACCTTGCTCACAACCGGCCTCCTTTGCCCTATTCCGGGTGAGGTGGCATCTGGAAATCCCCTTCCAAATCCCAATCCCGATCCCCAGCCAAATTCCAATCCATTGGAATATGCTAACCCATCCACGGATAGGCCGCCACAAAGTCAGTCTAGGCGTTCGGCACATTCCTGGGAAGCGGTAATATGAAAGAAAATTCCGCTCCCCCCTCCGGTGGGTTAGTCGCCCCGAAGACCCCCCCGTGCGACTTGATGATCTGGGCACAGATGGTCAGACCCAGACCCGACCCCGTCGTCTTGGTGGAAAAAAACGGCGAAAAGAGCTTTTCTCCCACGTCTTCTGCAAAACCCGGACCATCATCCCTGACTTCGACCCGTACGCCCCCCTCCACCAGGCGGGAGCGGATTTCGATCCGTCCGCCGTCGGGTTGAGCCTGCATGGCGTTGATGACGTAGTTCTGAATGACCTGTTGGATCTCACCCGGGTGCACTTCCATGGCGATTCCGTCCGTCTTCAGGTCCATCTCCAGCCGTATGCCCTTGCTTTGCAGTTCGGCCTGAAATCTGTCGGCGGCCTCCGCCACGATCCGGTCCACAACCACCTCTTTGCGGAGCCTCTTCTTGGGCCTGATGAAATCCAGCAGGTCGTGGATGATGGTCTCCATGCGCGAGACCTCGCTGGAAATGATGTCCGCGAACTGGTGGTTGGGGTCGTCCTCGTCCAGATTGCGCAAGAGGGATCGTGCAAAACCACCGATGGCCACCAGCGGATTGCGCAGTTCGTGAGCGACAATGGCAGAGGTCTCTCCCATGACGCTCAGCCGCTCCATCCGCATGAGGGTTTCCTGGTCGTCCTTCTGCTTCTGATGGGCCCGGCGCAGATCAATCAGGCGTTTTTCCAGCTCGTGATACAGTCGGCTGTTTTCGATGGCGCCGGCGCTCTGGTTGGCGAACATCTGCAGGAATTCGAGGTCCAGGTCGCTGATTTCCGCTTCGCTGATGGCATTGTCCGCCACGATTACCCCGATGGATCCTGCGCGGGTCGTCAACGGGGCCACCGCGAATTCCGCGCAGCCCAACCACCGGCGCACTGTGTCCACCCCGGAAATGTCGGTATCCCTAAGCACACGCAGCACATGGCGGTCGGCCATCACCCTGACCAGGATATGCTCCACATCGTCGAGGGATACGGTCATATGCCGGACGATTTCGTTGACCGCGATGTCCGTCTGCTTGATCGACTGGTCGTAGCTGGTCATCATCTCGAACAGGTCGCCGGGCTGATCGGCGAGATCCTGCCAGATCCGCGAGGCTTCCTCGGCGTTGCTGGGACCGATGGCGATCTCGCCCTGCAGCGCATCATCGGTTTCGTTGACCAGCAACAGGAACGCCCGGTTGAAACGCAGCCCCTGGCCCGCAGTCATGCAGATGAGCACCGCTTCGAGTATCTGGTCGAGGGGCAGATTGGCCCCGTAGAGGGCTTCACTGACCTGGTTCAACAGTGAGAGCTTGGCCAGCCGGGCTGCCCGCACTACATCTTCATGATCCCGCTTCCGGATGTCCGACAACAACATGAGGCAATGATTATGTCGGTCGGGATCCTCAGCGGAGACACCATCGGCGTAGTAGGCCGAAAAGGGCGAACACTGGACCTCGACCGGAATGACGCCCCCCCCCGCGTGACGCACCTGGAGATGACGCATCATGCTGGTGCGGCAGTGGCCTTCGGTTCCGCAACTGGCAACACTCGACGGGGGCACGAACCAGTTCACCAGGGAATCATCCACCAGTTCCAGGCACTCCTTGCCCAGAAGGGATCCGGCGCCCTTGCTGGCCACGACGATGACGCCGTCCGAATTGATCACCAGCATGGGTGATTCCGCCGCCTCGAAACCAGCCGAAGCAAGATCCGCCCGGCGTCGCAGGTGTCCTCGATGATCCACTCCACCATCCTTTCGTGATGGCTCCAGTCAACCCGGCTTATTTATGGCCGGCGCGACGGACCGTACGGTACAGTTTTTCGTACCGGGCCGCCGACCGGGACCAGCTGAAATCGCATTCCATTCCACGCACCTGCACCTGGCGCCAAGCCTGGCGATCCTCCCACAACGCCTCGGCCCTGCGCAGGGCGGCCAGGAGAGCCTCGCCGCTGGCCTCCTCGAAAACGAACCCGTTGCCGCGTTTGCGCCCGGCATCGATGACGGTGTCGGCAAGTCCGCCTGTCAGACGTACCACCGGCAGGGCTCCGTAGCGCAGGGCATACATCTGGGACAGGCCGCATGGTTCGAAAAGGCTGGGCATGAGGAACAGGTCGCTGCCCGCGTAGATCCGGTGGGCCAGGGACTCGTCGAAGGCACCGACAAAGGCCACCTTGTCCGGATGACGCAGAGCTGCCTGACGAACCGCTGCTTCAAGGGCTTTGTCCCCGGTGCCCAGCACGGCGAAGGTGAAACCGTCCTCGGCCAAACGGCCCAACAGGGGCAGGACCAGATCGAGACCCTTCTGGTGCACCAGACGCCCGACGAACCCGCACAGCGGCTTGCCGTCCTCCGGCTTCAGACCCAACTCCTTCAGGAGCTCCCGTCGGCAAATGTCCTTGCCGGACAGATCGGCTGGGCGGAAGGACGCCGGCAGGGCCTGGTCCCGGCGGGGATCCCATGTCGCGTAATCCGTCCCGTTCAGGATCCCGGAGTAGGAATCGCCCCGTCCAGCCAGGGCATCTTCCAGCCCGCATCCGAAGTCGGGATCCCTGGTGGTCTCCTTCGCGTAGGTCGGACTGACCGTGTTGACCCGGTCGGCCGCCAGAATCCCCGCTTTCAGGAGATTGAGCTTGCCGTGGAATTCGAGCAGTCCGGGATAGGACGCCATGGAGCGGGGCAACCCCAGCGTATCCACGCCCGCCACGGGGTGGACTTCCTGATGGGCCATATTGTGGATGGTCAACAGGCTGCCGGCCGGCCCGGGCACCCCGCGGTCGGCATACCAGTGGCGTCGGAACAGGATGGCTGGAACCGCTTCCGCGTCATGGGCATGGACCACGTCCACCGGCCACTCCAGCAGCCGGGCCAGCATCAGGGCGGCCTGCCCGTGCAGGGAGATCCTGGCCAGAGCGTCCGGAAAGACCTCACCGTGTTCGTCGGCATAGATTCCGTCCCGGCCGTACAGGGCCGGACACTCGATCAGATAGATCTTTACCTTCGCGCGGGGCGAGCCGCGCATATGGAAGCGGATGTCATGCATATCCTGCCCGACCCGCAGGGTCAGCGGCGGGAGTTTCGCCAGGGGACGGATCTTTTCCCTCTTCCGGTCAAGATGCCCGTACAGAGGTATCACCACCCTGACATCGTGCTTACGTGCGGCCATGGCCGCTGACAGGGCGGGGATCACGTCGGCCAGTCCCCCGACCTTGGCAAAGGGCGCCATTTCCGCGCTGACCATCAGGATGTTCACGTCAGGACCCTTCCGCGCGGAGCCGCCGCGCCGCTTCTTCGGGAATCATCGAATTGATGGTGAAGCCTGTCCCCACCTCGAACCCCGCCTGGCGGCACAGGCGAGGCATGATTTCCAGATGCCAATGAAAATCCGTCCGGGGAGAGTATGACAGATCATCCAGTCTTTCGTCACCGAACACCTCGCCGGCCGGCGGCGGCAGAGGTGCGCTGTGGATGACCAGGTTCACGGATGGATCACCGTGGATGGCGGCCAAACCGCGCAGGGAGAAGGAAAGTACCTCGGACAGGGCGGCCAGTTCGTCATCGTTCGCCTCGGTCAGGTACGCCCGGTGCTCGGCTGGCGCCAGGAGCATTTCCCAGGGAAAGCGGCTGGCCCACGGCGTCAAGGCCGTCCAATGGTCGTTGCGGCGGATCACCCTCTGAGCGACCTGCACTTCGGCCGCCACCATGTCGCACAGGAGGCAGCCGCCGGTCCGAGCCCGGTAGTTCGCGAACCGGACTGCCTTGTCGACAACCAGGGACGGCAATTCCGGAGTTCCGATGATCTGCAGGTGGGGATGGGCCAGCGTCGCGCCCGCTTCCGGACCGTGGTTGCAGAAGGGCGAAACGTATTTGTGTCCGGGTCGCCGGGAAAGGACCTCCGCACGGTCGCGCAGAACCTTCAGCAGTTCGAACAGCTCGGATTCGCCCAATGAGGCCAGACTAGCCGCGTGGTCGGGTGAATAGACGATCACCTCGTGCGACCCGATCCCGGGCCGGGAGGGAAAGAACTCCGTTGTTTGTTCCGGCTGGTGCGTCCCGGGCTGGGATGCCATATCCGGGCGCAGGGCGGGATACATGTTGGGAAACACCCTCAGGCGCCACCCGGACCCGTTGGTCGGAGCGCCCACAGAGCGGCCGAGGGCCATTGTTTCAGGGGTGGTGCTGCTCTCGTGACCCGGACAGAAGGGACAATGATCACCCGGGTCCGGATCCCTCTGCATCATACGGAATTCATTGGGCCGGTCGCCTCGGCTGGCCGCCATGATCACCCACCGGCCCGTCAAGGGATCCTGGCGAAGCGTCGACATGTTTTTTCAGGGCCCTTCCAAAAAAGTTGTGATCCGGGGGAACTTCTCCCGCGCGGATCCGTAGAATACACCGTGACGGAGATATTACCAACCGCTACCCCCCTTTCAGCGGCACCTCCTCCGGCCA
>CBDUYZ010000156.1:0-6240 GCA_965371575.1 uncultured bacterium | reverse complement strand
CTGTCTCCTGGGAGCGGAGATGGGCTTGAACGCCTCGGTGCTGATTCCGCAACGCGTGCATTCATATTCGTCGGTTGGCATCGAAACTTTCTTTCAGCTGAGGAAGTGCGTGGTCCGAGTTGTCCCGGGAACCGGAAAATATGGGAGCAAATGGCCTTTGATGCCAGTTTCCGGCCTGGACGTCGGCCCCCCCGGTTGAAATTCCCGGGGAATTGATGTACAATATCAATTACAAAATATTGCGAATCCACGCTTGAAAGGTACCTGAACCATGGCCGGCTCTCTTGGCTTGCGACTTGTCAACCTGATGCAACATCTGTGTTTGCGCAACCAGCGTTTTCCCCTCATCTCCTTGGCGATCGGTTTTTGCGCACTGGCCCTGGCCCTGGTGGCGAACCCGGCGGTAACCGGCGCCGGCGTGGTGACGCCCCTGGCTCCGGTTCCTCATCGTACGCCCTGGACCCTCCAGTACGAAACCCGCCAGTTCCTGGTCCACGAAGCTGAAACCAAGGCCCGCCTGTTGGCCAGGGATGCCCGTCCGGACCAGGCCGAGAAACTGAACGCCACCCCCAACATGGCTCTCTATGATGTCCATTTCTACGATCTGGTCTTCGATCTGGATCCGAGCGGCGAGATCCTGACCGGCAGGGCGACGGTGACGGCCGAGGTCATCGGCACGGAAATATCGTCCCTGGATCTGAACCTGAACGACAACATGGCGGTGTTGCAGGTAGTGGCCGGCGGCCAGGTGGTCTCCGCCACTCATGCCGGGGACATCCTTGCGGTCAGCCTGGATCGCACCTACCTGCTCGGCGAGCAGGTCACCCTGGAGATCGACTACGCTGGCGACCCAGCGGGTGACTATTTCGGCTGGGCCTCTTACCAGGGCAAACCCTTGATCTGGACCCTGAGTGAACCCTATGGCGCCCGGGATTGGTGGCCGTGCAAGGATCTCAACACCGACAAGGCCGATTCGGTGGACATCACCGTGACCGTGCCGGACGATTTGATCGTGGCCAGCAACGGGTTGCTTGTCGCCGAAACTGTGCCCGAGCCCGGCAAGAAGACCTACTTCTGGCAGGAGCGGTATCCCATCGTCACCTATCTCGTATCCTTGACCATCCACCCTTTTACCGTGTTCCACGACGAGTACCATTCGGCGCTGGGTGAAACGATGCCGCTGGATTATTTCGTGTTGCCATTCTATGCCGATGAAGCCATCGCCGGCTACGCCATCACCCCGGACATGATCGCCGCCTTCGCGGCGGCTTTCGGCGAATATCCCTTCCTGGACGAGAAATACGGCCATGTCCACTTCCCCTGGGGCGGGGGCATGGAGCATCAGACCCTGACCAGCCTGAATTACGAGGCCTACGGCCAGGGGATCATTTCCCACGAACTGGCGCACCAGTGGTTCGGCGACCTGGTGACCTGTGCCGATTTCGGCCACATCTGGCTGAACGAGGGCTTCGCCACCTGGTCGGAGGCCTACTGGCGGGAGGTGTACGAGGGTGTCCCGGAATACCATGCGGAGATGGCCTTGGCCCGCTACCTGGGACCCGGCACAATCTTCGTGGAGGATCCCTCCGACTTCCGGGCCATCTTCAATTACGACCTGAGCTACCAGAAGGCGTCCTGGGTTCCCCACATGCTGCGCCACATGCTGGGCGAGGCGGATTTCTTCGCCGCGGTGCGCCTGTACCTGGACACCTATGGTCACGGCAGCGCGACGACCGAGCAGTTCCAGGCGGTGCTCGAGGGTGTTTCGAACCTGGATCTGACGGCGTTTTTCCAGCAGTGGATCTACGGCGAATATTATCCCATCTACGATTTATCCTGGGATTCGTGGGCTGCGGGCGCGGGATACGAGGTCTCGATCCGCGTCAAGCAAGTCCAGACCCTGACCGGGTTGTTTGCCATGCCCCTGGATGTCCGGATCACAACCGCGGCCGGGCCGGTGACCTTCGTGATCGACAACAGTGCAGAGGTCCAGTGGTACAGCTTCCAGGTGGATGATCTCGTGACCGCAGTGGAACTGGATCCCGACGACTGGGTGTTGCGTGAGGTCAACTACCTCGGCGCCACCCAGGCTCCCCAAGATGTGACCGGCGTGGCCCGGCTTGTCGGTAACGCGCCCAATCCCTTCAATCCCGCCACCGAGATCCGGTTCACCCTGCCGGCGGATCAGGCCGTGCGGTTGGCGGTCTACGATATCTCCGGCCGTCTGGTCAAGACGCTGGTCGACGAAGTGCGCCGCGCCGGTGATAATGCGGTCAGGTGGGACGGAACCGACCGGTCGAACCGGGCTGTGGCTTCGGGTGCCTACTTCGTGCGGTTGACCGGTGAGGACGTCAGCCAGGTCCGGTCCATGTCCCTCATCCGCTAGTCGATCAGGTACCCAGCCCGACAGGGACGTCATGATCCATCTGCTGGCCGCATCCTTGCTGTGGGCTTTTTCCTTCGGGCTCATCAAGGGACAACTGGGCGGGCTCGATCCGGTGACCGTGTCCTGCGTCCGCCTGTTGCTGGCGGCGGCGGTTTTTTCGCCTCTGGTTCTTAAATCCACCATTTCACGCCGCACGGTGTTTTCGGCCATGGGGCTGGGCATGCTCCAGTTCGGTCTGATGTACGTGCTGTACATCGCTTCCTATCGATGGCTGCCTGCCTGGATGGTGGCCCTGTTCACGATCTTCACCCCCTTGTACGTGGTCCTGTTTTCCGATCTGCTGGCACGCACATTCCGTCCGCGAAATCTGGCCTGCGCGGCTCTGGCCGTCCTGGGAGCCGGCGTGGTCCTGGCCACGGCCATGCCTGCGGGGGCGGACTGGCGGGGCATCGTGTTGTTGCAGGGAGCCAACCTGTGTTTCGCGGCCGGGCAGGTGTTCTTTGTCCGTTTGAAGCGGCGGGCCGAAGGCCCGGAGGCGGCCCTCCTGGGCTGGATGTATCTGGGCGCCGCCCTGCTCACGCTGACCGCGGTCCTGATCGGTATGGCTGGCGGCGGCCGGCCGCTGGCCGGATGGCACGGCCGCATCTGGTGGGTTCTGCTGTACCTGGGCCTGCTGCCGACCGCCCTGGGCTTCTACCTGTGGAACAAGGGGGCGGCCCGGGTGGGAGCCGGCCTGCTGGCCGCTGCGAATAATCTGAAGGTACCTCTGGCGGTACTGGTGTCGTGGCTGGTGTTCGGCGAGGAAGCGGCCTACGGACGCGTCGCGTTTGGACTGGTTGTCATTCTCTGGGCGCTGTTTTTGGCCCCCCGCGGTCAATCGCCGTCCAGACCCAGCACCTGGTGCAGGAAGGCGTAACTGTCGGCCAGTTCCTCGATGAGCATGGCGGTCGGCTTGCCTGATCCGTGGCCCGCCTTGGTCTGGACCCTGATCAGGGTGGGCAGATTGCCGGCCTGGCAGGCCTGCAGTTTGGCCGTGTACTTGAAGCTGTGCCCTGGGACCACCCGGTCGTCATGGTCGGCCGTGGTGACCATCACCGCGGGATATTCCACGCCCGTCTCAAGGTTGTGGTACGGGCTGTAGGCGTTCAGCACCGGGAACATTTCCGGGTCCTCGCTGCTGCCGTAGTCGCTGGTCCAGGCCCAGCCGATGGTGAAGTGCTGGAAGCGCAGCATGTCCATCACGCCGACGTCCGGCAGGGCCGCGCCGAACAGTTCGGGGCGCTGGTTCACCACCGCGCCGATCAGGGTGCCGCCGTTGCTGGCGCCGGACACGGCCAGTTTGTTGGGGTTGGTGTAGCCTTCACGGATCAGGTGTTCCGCAGCGGCGATGAAATCGTCGAAGACATTCTGCTTGTTCTCCAACATGCCGGCCTGGTGCCATTCCTCGCCGTATTCGCCTCCGCCGCGCAGGTTGGCCGCCGCGTAGACGCCACCCTGTTCCAGCCAGGGCAGCAGCGAGATCCGGAAGCGGGGCTTCAAAGATATGTTGAACCCGCCGTAGCCGTACAGGATGGTCGGATTGGCGCCGTCCAGGACCAGATCTTTCCGGTGCACGATGAACATGGGCACCTTGGTTCCGTCTTTGCTCTCGTAGAAGACCTGATCCGTTTCATAGCCGGTGAAATCGAAATTGATGTCCGGCTTGCGGAAGAGCGTGCTCTTGCGCGTGCGGAAGTCATAGTGGAAGGTCTCGCGGGGATTCAGGAAGCTGTCGAACACGAAATAGGTCTCGGTGTCCTCGGGGTAGCCGGAAAAGCCGCCGACGCTGCCCAGGCCGGGCATCTTTATCTCGTTCTTGAAGGTCCCGTCCAGGTCGAAGACCTTCACCACGCTGACGACGTCGTGCATGGTTGAGATCACGAAGCTGTTGTCCAGGATCCTGGCCCTGTCGATGGGATCGGCCCCCTCGGGGATGATGGTCCGCCAGTTGGCGGGCTCCGGCCGGGTGATGTCGATGGCGATGATCCGGTCCTTCGGCGCGTCCTTGTTGGTGCGGATGAAGAATACCGGGCCGTCGTTGCCCAGGAAGGTGTACTTGGCGTCGTATTCGTTCAGCAGTTCATGGATGACCGGGTTCTTGTCGAGCAGGTCCTTGTAGAAGAGACGGTTGTCGGGGCTGGTGCCCTGCCAGACGGTGATCAGAAGGTAGCGCCCGTCATCGCTGACGTCGCCGCCGAAACCCCATTCCTTCTGGTCGGCCCGCGCATAGATCAGCTCGTCCTCGTCCTGGCTGGTGCCCAGACGGTGGTAGTAGAGCTTCTGGAAGTAATTGGTGTCTTCAAAGATTTCGTCTTCGCGGGGAGCTTCGTAACGGCTGTAGTAGAATCCGCGGGCATCATAGTCCCAGGCGGCGTCGCTGAACTTGCTCCACTCGATCTTGTTCTGGAGATCTTTGCCGGTTGTAACGTCGCGCACGTTCCAGGTGCGCCAGTCCGAGCCGCTGACACTTGTGGACCAGGCCATGTTTTTCCCGTCGCGGCTTATGCTCAAGTCGCCCAGCGCCACGGTGCCGTCCTCGCTCAGCTGGTTGGGATCCAGCAGCACGCGGGGCTCGGCGTCGGCGGAATCCTGGACGTAGAACACCGACTGGTTCTGCAGGCCGTCGTTCTTGTGGAAGAAGGTTCGGTCGCCTTCCTTGAAGGGGGCGCTGTATCTGGCGTAGTTCCATATTTCGGTCAGCCGGTCGGCGTACTTCTGCCGGGAAGGGATGGCTTCCAGGAATGCGAAGGTGACTTCGTTCTGGCGCTCGACCCAGTCGAGGGTTTCTGCAGAGTCCACGTCCTCCAGCCAGCGGTAGGGGTCGGCGATCCGGGCGCCGTGGTAGTCGTCGACCTGGTCGACTGTCTTGGATTCGGGATAGGTCAATTTCTCCATGGTCACCGCTTCCCGCGTTAACCGGGGGGTGGGTCGCCCGGATTTGTCTGCCAGGGCTGTCGAGGCCTTGTCTCCGGCGTCGTTGCAGCCGGCGACGGCCAGCAGACTCGCCAAGGCCACGGCCATGGACAAGAAATGAAACGGCGAAGTTGATTTCATCGGTCTGGACATCGGATCTCCTTGGGGCTTCGGCATGTCTGTGCGGGTGGAATGGCCAGGGTCATTGTCGGGGGGATGAATCGGGGGAAAGATATAACGTCAGGCGATTCTTGTCAGTTATTCAATCATGGGATTAGAATGGCGGGGAATCTTCCTCCGGCGGGGGTTGTTGGATGAAACTGGAAGTCATGTACGAGGATAATCATCTTCTGGCCGTTCACAAGCCGGCCGGACTGCTGGTCCAGGGCGACCGCAGTGGCGACGTGACCCTGCTGGAAGTGGCTCGGTCGTACCTCAAACACAAGTACGCCAAGCCCGGTCGGGTCTACCTCGGACTGGTGCACCGTTTGGACCGCAACGTTTCAGGCGTGCTCCTGCTCGCCAGGACGAGCAAGGCCGCCGGCAGATTGTCGGGTCAGTTCCGGGACGGAACCGTCGCCAAGGTTTATCAGGCCGTGGTGATTGGGCGTCCGCCGTCCGACGGGGGCGAACTGCGGAGCTGGCTGGCTGCCAAGGGGGATTCGCGGGGCGTTACGCGGGCCGGGTGGGAGCCCTTTCCCGGAGCCGGGGAAAGCCTGCTGCGTTACCATGTCATCGAGTCACGGGGTGGCTGGTCCCTGATGGAGGTCAGGCCGGTGACCGGCCGGCGCCACCAGATCCGTGCCCAGTTCGCCCTGGCGGGCCACCCGTTGCTGGGCGATGTCAAATACGGTTCATTGCAGCGGTTGGCTGATCATCGCATAGCCTTGCACGCGCTGAGC
>CBDUYZ010000155.1:0-6261 GCA_965371575.1 uncultured bacterium | reverse complement strand
GAATGCCTTCGCCCTGGTCTTTCCTTTTTACGCGGCCATGTTTACCCGAGGTATTCTGCGGGCTTTCAAATCCGGACATCTGGTCGCTCTGGCTCTGGTGGCGGTCTTCATCTTCGACATGGTGCTGGTTTCCCAGGCCTCGATGCAATTGCGACACAAGATTCCCCTCATGCCCCTGTTCTACATCCTGGTGGGATATGGGGCGACCAGCCCCTATGATCAACATCGTTCCATCGGCTGGTTTGTGGCGGTGCTCGTGGTGGCCGCAAATTTCGTGGTTATGCTGCTGCAGGTGATTTGACCCCGGGTCGGTTTGGAGATGTTCGTTTGAGAATTGTTCATGTCATTACAGGCCTGGCGGTCGGTGGCGCAGAAACCATGCTCCTGAAGCTGCTACGAACCATGGACAGGGATCTTTTCAATCCCGTGGTTGTGCCTCTGATGGACGGGGGCGAGATCGGCGATCAACTGCGGGCCGAGGGCTTCGCGGTCCAGGGCTTGGGCCTGAAAAGCAGTATGGTCACTCCGGGGGCGGTATGGCGGTTACTCCGTCTGGCCCGGGAACTCCAGCCACAGGTCATCCAGGGCTGGATGTACCACGGCAATCTGGCGGCCACCCTGATGTCATTTTTCGCGCCCGGGGATCCTGCCCTGTTCTGGAACATCCGTCACAGCGTGGCGGACCTGGGCCGGGAGAAAGTCATGACCAGGGCCGTAATCACGGGGGGAGGGTTCCTTGCCTCTTGTCCGCGCAGGATCATCTTCAATTCCCACGTGAGCATCGGCCAGCACGCCGCCCACGGCTATCCGGCGAACAAGGCGTTGATGATTCCCAACGGTTTCGATACGGAGTGCTTCCGCCCCGATGAAAACGCCCGGGCGGCTTTGCGCGACGAACTCGGTGTCGGCGCCGATGCGCCCCTTATCGGCATGGTGGCCAGGAGGCACCCCATGAAAGGTCACGAGGATTTCCTGCGTGCCGCCGCCTTGGTCCGGAATGTGCGTCCGGATGCCCGTTTCGTCCTGGCCGGCCGCGGGGTCACCGAGGAGGATCGGGTATTGCGGACTTTGGTGGAAAAGAAGGATCTTCCGGGAAAGGCCTTCCTGGTAGGCCAGCGCTCCGACATGCCTGCCGTGTTCGCGGCCCTTGACCTGTTGTGTCTTCCTTCCTTCGGGGAGGGTTTCCCGAACGTCCTGGGGGAGGCCATGGCCTGCGGAGTGCCCTGCGTGGCGACGGATGTAGGGGAATCCCGGGAGATCGTTGGGGATACGGGGCGTATCGTTCCGCCCGGCGAACCGGTCGCTCTGGCCGAAGCTATGGGGAAAATGCTGGACCTGGCCGAAGAGGCCGGGTCGGACCTCGCGGTCAGGTGCCGCGGCAGAATCCTGGAAAACTATTCCCTGGAATATATCGCCGAACAATACGCCGAACTCTATCTGTCCGCCTGATCCAGACCCATCCCCGTGATGATGGCCAGGTTGACCAGATCGACATCGTATTTCTCCGCCGCCAATACACGTGACCGTCCGCCCATCGTCCCGGCCAAGCCCTCGTCCAGGCAGAATTTTTCCATCGCCCGGGCCAGCGCCTCCGGATCCCGGACCGGAACCAGCCAACCGTTGATCCCTTCGCTGACCGTCTCCCGGCAGCCGGGAGTATCGGTGGTGATGACCGCTCGTCCGGTGGCCATGGCTTCCAGGACCGTCCGGGGGGTGCCTTCGCGGTAGGAGGGGAGGCAGTAGACCGAACATGCACGCATCAGCGGTCGGACATCGGCGGCGGGCCCCAGGTATTCGACGGCCCCGTTGGCGACCCATTCATCCATCTGGGTGCGGTTGATCCCCCTGGGGTGGTTGTCGAAAAAACCCGCCACCTGGAAGCGGGCCCCGGGGTGTCGGGCCTTGACCATGCTCGCGGCCGCGGCGAAATCGGCGATACCCTTTTCGCGGACCAGGCGGGCAACCAGGAGGAATACCGGATCCCCGTCGGGCACCGGGGCGGGGGAGAACCGCTCCAGGTTGACGCCCGAGCCGTTGATCAGAACCGTTTTTTGTTTATCGACCAGGCCGCCGTCCAGGAAGAGCCGACGGTCGTCAGGGTTCTGGAAGAAGACGGTCCGGCATTTCTTCAGGGCGGCGCGGTACATGAAACGTGCGTAGGTGTTGAGCAGGATTCCCTGCAGGCCGGAGCCCAGGAAGGTCGTGCCCAGGCCCGTTATCATGGCGTGGATCGCCGGGACCTTCTGTCGTCCCGCGGCGAGGCAGCCGTAGATGACCGGTTTGATGGTGTAGCTGAGGACATGGTCGGGCCGGACTTCGGTTATGATGCGACGCAGGTCCCGCATCGTCGCCAGGTCGGCCACCGGATTCATGCCCGTGCGCTGCAACCGGTACTCCCGGTGGTAAACGCCCAATTCCTCCAGATGCCGCAACGTCGGCTGGTCCGGAACGGGTGAGCAGCAGAACACTTCGTGGCCCCGGGCGCGGAATTCGCGCAACATGTCGCCCCGGAAGATGACAAGGGACGGCGTGAAGCTTGCGATGACCAGGATACGGGCCATGGCGGGTTCTTCCGGGGTTGGTGTCGAAAATCTGGATCCGAAGTTGGTCCATGATAGCAGGGCGATACGGATTGTCCAATCCCTTGTCCGGTGGGATACCCCCGGCGAAAGCCGAAAATTCCCAGGTCTCATTTGCCAGAAGGTGTTTCGGCCACTAGTTTTCTCCCTTCGTGAGTCCATGTACGGCTCACCACGGCATTATGGCGTGAAAGGAAAGGAACGACGATGGCAAGGGATCCCAAGAGCAAGAACATCACCTGGATCGACGGCGAGGTAGACCATGCCGCGCGCGTCCTGCGCAACGGTCACAAGGCGGCCATCCTGTGGTTCACGGGTCTTTCGGGTTCGGGGAAATCCACCCTGGCCATGTCGGTGGAAAAGGAGCTCTTTCTGCGCCGCTGCCATACCTACATCCTGGACGGGGACAATGTCCGCTTCGGCCTCAACCGGGATCTGGGCTTCAGCCCCGCGGACCGGACCGAGAACATCCGCCGCATCGGCGAAGTCGCCAACCTGATGATGGATGCGGGCTCCATCTGCCTGACGGCCTTCATCTCCCCGTACCGCGCCGACCGACAGGGATCCCGGGCAATCGCCCCCGATGGTGCCTTCATCGAGGTCTACACCAAGTGCTCGCTCGAGGAATGCGAACGGCGGGACCCCAAGGGGTTGTACAAGAAGGCGCGTGCCGGCGAGATTCCCGAGTTCACGGGTATCAGTGCGCCCTACGAAGAGCCCGAAAACGCCGAAATCGTGCTGGAAACGGACAAATACTCCGTCGAGGAATGTGCCCGGCAGGTCATCGACTACCTGATCGAAAAGAAAGTTCTCGAAGTGGACGGGGTCTGACCCCGCAGATGCGGGTTGAAGGCCCTTTTGCCGATTTTCCTTGCGAATTCGGCGTTTGTCCTATATTTTCCGCTCGGCTCGACCGGATCGTGAACTTGGTTTCCGATCCAGTCGTACGCCTGTATTCAATCTTGTGGGTCGGCATCAAGGTTCGGACCGTGGCTCTCGATTTCCTGAGGCCAAGTCGGACTCTGTTTCCGTCACTTTCGTGTGGGACCTGATCACAGACCACGGGAGGGCGGCCGGCCTGCGGCCATCGTGACGCTGTTGCGTGACGTTGATTGTGGAGGTCTGACGATGGCGCTGACAAAGGAACAGAAAGAACAGGTAATCGGCAAGTTCAAGAAGCACGATAAGGACTCCGGCTCGCCGGAAGTCCAGATCGCCCTGCTGACCGAACGGATCAACACCCTCAGCGGCCACTTCAAGGATCACAAGGCGGACCATCATTCCCGCCGCGGGCTTTTGAAGATGGTCGGGCAGCGCAAGCGGCTGCTGTCCTATCTGAAGAAGAAGGATCTGGAAGGCTACCGGGCCTTGATCAAGGAACTCGGTATCCGGGGTTGATTCACCGTCACGGAGAACAGCCTGTCTGATATCAGGAACCGGTCGTGGCGGTTGCGTCGCGGCCGTTCACTGTTTTGTGTCGATGGGCGATTTCCGGCCTGAGCAGTTGTTGGAAGAGTAAGAGTCAAACTGGACGCCGAGGCGTCCACGCGGTTGGCGCCGCATTCGGAATACGCCGGATGGTGCCGAAGCAAGCGGTAGGAAAGAAGAGGGAAAAAATGAGCAAGCACGAAGTCAGTATGGAAATGAATGGAACCACGTTCTCCATCGAAACCGGTCGCATGGCCAAGCAGGCCAACGGATCCTGCATCGTCCGCATGGGCGACACCATGACCCTGATGACCGTCACCGCGGACAAGAAACCCAGTGACAGGGATTTTCTGCCCCTGTTCGTGGAGTACCGCAACAAGACCTATGCCGCCGGCAAGATTCCCGGCGGATTCTTCAAGCGCGAAGCCCGGCCCTCCGAGCGCGATACGCTGAGCTGCCGGCTGATCGACCGGCCCCTGCGGCCCCTGTTCCCCAAGAAGTACAGGCATGAGACCCAGGTCGTGGCCTTCATCATAAGCGCCGACACCGAATTCCACGCTGACACCCTGAGTATAACCGGGGCCTCCATGGCCTTGAACCTGTCCGACGTGCCGTTCACCGAAGTCGTCTCGGGCGTGCGCGTCGCCGACATCGACGGCGAGTTCGTCTGCAACCCCAGCATGGAGCAACTCGAAGAGTCCACCATGGACCTCATCGTGGCCGGCACCGACGACATCATCGGCATGATCGAGGGCGAGTGCCTGGAGGTGCCCGAGGAGCGTCTGCTCGACGCCATCGAGTTCGCACAGGTCTGGATCCGCAAGTTGAACACCCTGCAACGCGAACTCCTGGCCGCCGCCGGTCACAAGGAAAAATGGGTGCTGAACCTGCCCGAGGATAATGTAGAGATGGCCGACAAGGTCGAGGCCTTCATCGGCGGCGATCTGAAGGAAGCCATCGTCGTCAAGGGCAAGTTCGAGCGTTCGAATGCTCTTGCCGTGATAAAAGAGAAGGTGGCCGCCGAGTTCACCACCGAGGAAGGCGAGGCCGATCCCGAGGCCCGCGAAGCTCTCGGCCGGGTCGAGAAGAAGCTCATGCGCGAGATGATCCTTTCCGAAGGCAAACGCACCGACGGACGCGACTTGACCACCGTCAGGCCGATCACCATCGAATGCGGCGTGTTGCCGCGCGCCCACGGCTCCTGCCTGTTTACCCGCGGCGAGACCCAGTCCCTGGGCACAGTCACGCTGGGCAGCAAGCAGGCCGAGCAGCGCGTCGAGCCCCTGAACGGCGAGCAGTACTGGAGCAAGTACTACCTGCACTACAATTTTCCCCCGTTCAGCGTGGGTGAGGTGGGTCGTTACTCCGGGACCGGGCGCCGCGAGATCGGCCACGGCAAGCTCGCCGAGCGGTCCATCCGACCCATCCTGCCGGACCTGGAGGACTTCCCCTACACCATCCGCCTGGTTTCGGACATCCTCGAGAGCAACGGCTCCAGCTCCATGGCCACGGTCTGCTCCTGCTGCCTGGCGTTGATGGACGCGGGCGCTCCGATCGAAAAGAAGGTCGCCGGGGTGGCGATGGGCCTGGTCAAGGAAGACGACCGGGTGGCTATCCTGACGGATATCCTGGGCGTCGAGGATCATCTGGGCGACATGGACTTCAAGGTCACCGGCACGCGGGACGGCATCACGGCCTTCCAGCTGGATACCAAGATCGCCGGCCTGAGCCGCGACATCATGGTGCAGGCCCTGAACGAGGCCAGGGACGCCAGGATGCACATCCTCGACGTGATGGACGAGGCCATGCCTACCTTCCGCGATCACATGAGCAAGTACGCGCCGAAGATCGAGACCGTGCAGATCCCCGTGAAGAAGATCGGCACCCTGATCGGTCCCGGCGGCAAGGTCATAAAAAGGATCCAGGAGGAGACAGGCGCCACCATCGAGGTGGACGACGAGGGCATGGTCTTCATTTCCAGCACCGATCAGTCCAGCGGCCAGGCCGCCATGGAGTTCGTGGTGGGCCTGATGGCCGAACCTGAACTGGACAAGGTTTACGACGGCGTCGTCAAGACCATCGTCGATTTCGGGGCCTTCGTCGAGTACCTGCCGGGCAAGGACGGTCTGCTGCACATTTCCGAACTGGAGCACTTCCGCGTCGGCAACGTGGAAGACATCCTGCAGGTGGGCGACAAGATCCAGGTCAAGCTGGTCGAGATCGACAGCCGGACCGGCAAGGTCAGGCTGAGCCG
>CBDUYZ010000154.1:0-6274 GCA_965371575.1 uncultured bacterium | reverse complement strand
CCGACGCCTTTGTGCTCAAGCGGACGATCGCGACCGATCTGCTGCCGGCGGTCGATATTGTCCGCCTCGGCCAGAGCGTGGGAAACCTGACCGACGAAGAGAGGCAGATCGAGATTTCAGAAGCGTAGGCGAGGACAGGATCGAAAGGAGGCGGATTTATGAGGAAGCACGTGATCTTCGTACTACTGGTCGCTGTCATCGCGGCATTCGTGATGACGGGGGAAGCGCAGAACGTCGAAACGAAGCTTGGCCTCTACGTCACCGCGAAGGAGGCCTACGACATGTGGCGGGCCGACCCTGACACGGTCAAGATCCTCGACGTTCGTACCCTCGCCGAGTATGTCTTTGTCGGCCACCCGCCGATGGCCTTTGCCATCCCGGCCTTTTTCCAAACCCACCATTGGGACGAGGCCAGAGGTATGTTCGCGATGCAGCCCAACCCCGACTTCGTGACGCAGGTAAAAAAGTGGGCTGAGGCGGGGGACACGATCCTCGTGACGTGCCGGTCCGGAGAGCGGGGCGCCATGGCGGTGAACCTCCTCGCCGAAGCCGGTTTCACCGATGTCTACAACATCGTCGACGGCATGGAAGGGGGCCTGGTCAAGGACCCGGACAGCGTCTTCAACGGAAGGAGGATGAAGAACGGCTGGCAGAACTCAGGGCTTCCCTGGACCTACGAGATCAATCTCGAACAGATTTGGATCCCCGAGGACCTCAGAACCGGTGTCGAACAACCGAAATGAAGAACATCAACCTGAACGTCCATCCTTGAACACAGGAGGAATGAAAATGAAAGAAGACGATCTTACGAACTGCACCCGCCGGACGATGGTCGCCGGGGCCGCCATGGCCGCGGCCGGAGGCGTCGTAGCCCACGTCGTGTCGGCACAGGAGAGTCCAGCTACGGCCGGAGGAGGCAAGACGTCCGCCGTCGTGGCGTTGGACTGGAACGAGGTCTACTACACCAACTGTCCCCTGGTGTCCGCCAGTAACGTCGACCAGGAACTGGGTTGGACCAAGGAGGAGTATGCGAAGATCGGCATCGACTACGCCTACTTCCGTTCGCGTCGCGAGACCAATTGGTACCCGCACTACGTCCACAACCAGGAAAACCTGATCCGTTTCGGCGGTCTCTTCCCGCCCATCCACGTCCAGGCGGACATCCGACGCACCCGGCTACTGGGAGCGACCCACGCGCCGCGTGAGGGCGGCTGCATGATGGTGCGCGCGCGGGACGATATCTACAGGATGAGCGATCTCAAGGGCAAGAAGATCGGGCTCACCAAGAGTCTCAACACCATCAAGAACGACTGGTGGCGCATCCAGGAACACCAGGGCATCCTGCTGATGCTCAGGATGAACGGGATGACCGAGAAGGACGTACAGATCGTCGACTTCCCCTATCCCGACGACTGGTACGACGATCCGAAGATGCTGGAGCCTTTGTACAACCCGACGGAATGGCAGCTCAATCGGGATCACAAGAACGATCTCGCCTTCCGACCGCTGGAGACGGCGCTGCTCGAGGGCAAGTGCGATGCGATTTACAGCCAGAGCAAGGTCTTCCAACATATCCAGGAGGCAACGGGCGAGATGAAGGCCATCGAGGACCTGACCCGGTATCCGGACTGGACCCTGCAGGTGGCCAATATCCCCGCCCCCATCACCTGCACCGACACTATGGCCGAAAAACACCCCGAACTCGTGGTCGCCTACATGAAGGGCATGATCAGGGTGGGTCGCTGGGCCAACGAGCACAAACACGCCGCGGCGGCGATCCTCAACAAGCAGACCTACTACTTGGACATCGAGGACACCTACCGGGGTATCAAGCACATCGACATGGTGCCCAATCTCTCACCACAGAACCTGGCCTCGATCGAGATCGGCAAGGACTTCATGCTGAAGCACGGCTACATCAAGAACGACTTCGACGTGCAGAAGTGGGCCGCGCCGGAGTTCGCCGAGCAGGCGGCCAAGGAACTGCTCGAGGCACAGTGGGGCAAGGTCAGCAGAGAAAAGCTCTCGATGCCTGATTCGAGGCTCGGATAAGCACGAGGAGGAGCAGTTCATTCAACAAGGGCGGTACGACCGGGGTCGGTTCTCCGGCCTCGGTTGCGGCGTAATCGGGCGTGATCGAGGGACGACAGTTTGAAGAAATGGCTTGAGATCACGACGCGTGCTGCGGCGCTTTGCGCGCAATTCGCAGGCATCACGGTATTCCTTGCCGTGGCTGCGGCGGCTCCCGTGAACGCCCAGGAGGAGACCGCGGGAGACACGACGGCGGCACCAACGGATTCCATAGGGACGCGTTCGTACCTCAGCGGTGATTGGTGGGGAGCGCGCTCCTTCCTCGCTGACCACGGTGCCACCCTGGATCTCAGGCACACCTCGTTTTACCAGGGGCTGGCCTCGGGAACCGGCAACAAGGACTTCGAATACGGCGGCAAGATGGACAGCTTCATCGACCTGGACAGCGGCAAGATGGGTCTCTGGGAAGGCGGCGGAATTCGCTCGCATTTCGAGTACCGCCATGGTGACGCCCCGGCCAATCGCGGCGGCGCGATTTTTGCGGTCAATACCGCCCTCTACTGGCCCGTGGGCACCCCGGAGGAGCTGGTGGCGACGTCGCTCTACTTCACCCAGAAGGTGGGTGATCGAAGCAGCATTGCGCTCGGCAAGTTCAACCCCGTGGACTTGCTCGCGGCAGACCCCTTCTACGGCGGTTGGGGCATCGACCGTTTCATGAATCTCATCCTCGCCGCGCCGCCGAGCGGCCTGATTCCTGTCGTATTCATGGGGGCGGTCGCCAAATACAGGACCAATCCAGTGAACTGGACCATCATGGTCTTCGATCCCAACGACCGCACCAACGACTACTTTCCAGGTGATCTGTTCGAAGACGGCGTCAACTTCTCGGTTACCGGTGCACATATCACAACGCTTGCCGGGCGCAAGACGACCTACGCGGTCGCTGGCCTCTACAGCACGGCAGAGGGAGTGGATCACTCCTCCATAGGGGGGGGCATCGTAGATACATCCACCAAGTCGGGCGCCTGGAACATCAACTTCGAGTTCAAGCACAATCTGCAGGAGAGCAGCGAGCAGCCGAATGCCACTTGGGGCTTCTACCTCAAGGCGGCCATCGCTGACGGAAATCCCAACTATGTCCAGCGTTCGTTGATCGTCGGGATCGGCGGCAAAGCGCTGTTTCTCGGTCGTCCTCAGGACAGCTTTGGGGTTGGAGGTTTCTACTACAATCTCAGTGATGTGCTTCAGGATACCTTGTTCCCCAATACCAAGTTCAAAGACGAGTCGGCCATCGAAGCCTTCTATAGTTACGCGGTGACGCCATGGTTGTATGTCGGGGGGGACATTCAGTACATCGATCCGGCCACAGGCGGTTTTAAAAACGCGCTGGTCCTGGCCCTGAGGACTCAGATCCGATTCTGACCATCTTTTTGGATTATGACGGTGAGTGCCCGTATGGTGCACTTGAACTCAACACATGAGTGCCCGGTCCGCAGTTTTGTAGATGTGCTCGGTTTTCGGGAAGGCTGGAGCAAGTTACTACGGAACTGCGGACCGGGCACTCATGTGAAGTCGGGATTCGAAGGGCCGCAAACTCGGAAAACTGCGAGGCCGGTCGCCTGGACAGGGAGTTCTTCTGGGCGATCTTGACCGCCGTGTGGACGGTACTTCCCCGCCGTCGCCCCCGTAATTTTGCGAGTTTTCAAGATCGCGTATTACAGATATCGTGCTGCCGCGGAGGTCAGGACATGATTCGAAAGTCGCTGCTCGCGTTGCTCGGCGCAGCCGTCGTGACACTGGCCGTACCGGAGGCGGCGGCCCAGTCGGGCTCGGACAGCTGGGAGTTCGCCATCGTGCCGTACCTGGTTGCTGCGGGGATGGACGGCTCGATGACCGTCAAGGGCATCGAGGCTGACGTCGATGTCCCCTTCAGCGACATCATCGACAACCTAGATTTTGCCGCCATGGTCCACTTCGAGATGAAAAACGAATACTGGGAGCTTTCCTCTGATCTGTTCTACGTGAATCTCGAGGCGACCGACGACGTCGCGCTGGGGACCGGCTCGGCCACCATCGAGCAGACCCTGTTCGAGGTTGCCGGCGGCTACCGCGTCTCGCCCGTCGTCACCCTCCTCGCCGGTGCACGGTGGGTGGACCTTGGAACCGCGCTCCAGCACACGGGCCAGCTCGTCGAAGGCGAGGTCGACGAGAGCAAGAGCTGGATCGACCCCTTCGTCGGGATTCACGTCATGGCGCCGCTGGCCGAGCGCTGGTGGGTCGGCGCCCGCGGCGATATTGGCGGATTCGGCATCGGTTCCGAGACGGCCTGGCAGACCTACGCTAACATCGGCTTCCGCGCCTCCGACCTGGTGTCGGTCATCCTCGGCTATCGCGCCATCGACATGGACTATGAGGACGGAAGCGGGCGGGACCTGTTCCGCTACGACATGCTGATTGCCGGCCCGCAGATCGGTGTGGCTTTCAGCTTCTGAAGCTCGTCAACGGCTCGGCAGGAAAGGACAAGTAGAATGTGGAAATATCGTGGATTGGCTCTGGTGGTGATGTTGGCCCTCCCGGGCCTGGTGGTGTGGGCTGACGATCTCACAGGGCACGATCGATTCCTGTGCTCGATCGGTGACGTCACCATGTGCAACATGGATTGGGAGTGTGAAACCGACTCGCCGTCCCGATTCAACATTCCTGATTTCATCGAGTTCGATCTCGCGGCCAGCCTGCTCAAGACCACCGAGGCCAGCCACGAAAATCGGCAGACGCCCATTCTGTTCGTCACCAGGGAGGACGGGCTGATCGTCCTCCAGGGTCTCGAGATGGGGCGCGCCTTCAGCTTCAACATCGATGAGGTCACCGGGGTGCTGACCGCGTCCGCGGCGAACGCCGGTTCGTTCTCCGGCGCGTTCGGCGTCTGCACGCCGTTGCCCGCCAATAACGACTAATTCGATATTTAGGAGATTTGACATGCGACGTATGACGTTTGGAGTGTTTCTCATTGTGGCTTTCGTGGCCGTCATGGGCGCGGCCCAGGACCAGCCCGCCCAAAAGAGCCTATCGGCCACGATGAGTGTGTACGTCTTCCCCACTGCGGGCCAGGACGCCGCCCAGCAGTCCAAGGACGAGGTCGAGTGTTACCAGTGGGCCGTTCAGAACGCGGGCGTCGACCCGTTTGAAATGACCAAGAAGGCTGAACAGCAGCAGCAGCAAGCCCAACAGCAGCAGCAGCAGATTGCCGCGGCCGGCCAGGGTGCGGGGGTGAAAGGCGCGGTGGGTGGCGCCGCAGCGGGGGCGCTGATCGGCGAGATCGCCAGTGATGACGCCGGCAAGGGCGCCGCCTACGGCGCGGCGGCAGGCGCGGTCGTCGCCCGCCGCAAGACGAGGCGGGCCAAGGCGGATGCCAGCCAGCAGGTGGAGCAGCAGAGCCAGCAGGCCCAGCAGGCCACGGCGGAGCAGATCGAGAATTTCAAGAAGGCCTTCAGTGTGTGCCTCGAGGCCAAGGAGTACATGGTCAAGTTCTGACCACCCTGTGGGTGCGTCTCGCTTGGAGACGGGCACCGAGCAGCCACTGTGTGTCGAAGGTGCCCGGAGTCAAGTGAGCATCCGTGGGACACTCATGGGACACTCAGACACAACCGGCCTCAACTCGAACCAACAGTCTCCAGCAAAACAACTGTCAATCAACGTATTGAATGAAAGAGGGTTGCCTGTTGGTGTCTGCTGTACTCGCTTGGCGGTGATTGTTGCCGATAGGCCGTCAGTGGGACTTTTAATCCGGTGGTCCCGGGTTCGAGTCCCGGGCGGCCCACCAATTATTGATCTCAGCCTACGACTGAGATCAATAATTGTCACGGCGTAGCTGCGAAGCAGCGAAGCCGGACCCGGCAAGCTAGTGTGCCCCGCCATAATTGGCGGGTAGTATCGAGGGCGTCGAGGCGCCTTCCTGCCTGTGCTTCGCGACCGATAAATACTTGCCGTATGTAGAGGAAGCGAAGCACAGGCAGGAAGGATGCATCGGCGATCGAATACCCCGCCAATTGTGGCGGGGTGCACTAGGTCTCATGAGGATCTGATACCTGCCACGACGTCTTGTGCCGGCGTAGCGCGAAGCGCGAAGCCGCAAGCCGCAGGCGAAGCCGGGCGCTCGCCGCCGACTCTCGCCTCGGAAACCACCATCGAGAGTTCCCAGCTACCTCCTCGGTCATCACCTTGGATGGCCTCCCAGAACCGCAAT
>CBDUYZ010000153.1:0-6287 GCA_965371575.1 uncultured bacterium | reverse complement strand
TCGGCAATGATGCGTGCGCCCGAGAAACTGAGATCGGCCAGCCGGCCGGTGATTACCTCGGGGACGAATTCACCGGCGGGCCGCGGGAAGGCTTCCTCGTGCAGGGGGACCGCCTCGATCTCCACCCTGACCGTCATGGAAATGGGAACCCTGAAAGTCCGTCGACGCTGGCCGATGGCCACCGTCTGAGGCAGGGAGAACAGGGCGCAGGGCACCAGGGCGCCCGACGCCAGTTCATGGGTGGTGGACGCCTGGTAGGTCAGGTCGAACTCCAGGGAGCGATCTCCGATCCCGATGCAGGCCTTGACGGCCGAGCCGGGAGCGGGCACCCCCTGGGCCGGATCCGCAAAATCGGTGATGATCTTCAGGGTGGAACGATCTTCGGCCTGGAGGACTTCCAGCAGCAGACCGGAATTCAGGGTGACGATCCCGTCTCCGGCGGGCGTCTCCAGATAGATGTCGCTTTCGGTCTTGCGCAGGAAGGTCAGGAAGTTGTCCACGGCTTCCTTGTCGGTGATGTCCTTGCTCCCGTGCCAGCCTCCGGGCAAATAGATGGATTCCATGCCGGACAAGAAGTCGCTGTCTCTGGCGATGGCAATTTCGGCCCGCGAGGGCACCTCGGCCAGGAAGAACAGCTCCCCCTGCCCCGTTTCCAGCCGGAACTGGAAGGTGCGTACATCTCTGGGGTGCAGAGTGATCGGAGCGGGCGGCAGGTTTTCCACGGTACCACGCGGATTGCGGTCGTCGAACTGTTCCAGTAGATGGGAAAGAAAGCTGTCGGCCAGGACATCCAGGCCCGAACCGCCGTCAGTATCCGGATTCAACTCCGCCAGTTTACCGGCCAGATGCGTGTCGCACCCGAGATGAACCATCTGCAGCGGGCATCCCTTGAGGCGCAACGCGACCAGGGAAGAGAAACTTTGGCGGCCTTCCCTGACCAGGGAAATCTCCCGTTCTTGAACCGGCAAGCCACAGGTGGACTGCAGGGCTTCGGTTCCAGCCTGGTTCAGGGCATTCAGGGTATCAAGCAGCATGATCCGACATCCCCCGGTAATGGCGATTGAATATCCGGTCTTTCGGCTCTATTTGTACATCGACACGGCCCGGAAAGAATTTAACCCGGATTACCCAACCCGGATTATATGATGACCCGGGCGAAAATCGAAGCTATCTTTGCAGCCGGATTTACCGGAAACCACCTGATTCACCTTATCGCGGCGGTTACCTTGAATCAACCCAGACCTCGCATCCCCCAAACAGGGATACCGACTCCGTTGGGGGCGACCGTCCTTTCCGCCGGGGTCAATTTCGCGGTTTTCACCAAATACGCCGCAGAGGTGCAACTGCTGCTGTTCGACGGGGCCGCAGACGCCGCTCCAGCCCACGTCATCGACCTCGACCCCGCTGTCAACCGGACCAGCTACTACTGGCACATCTTCGTGCCGCATCTGGGCCCGGGCCAGACCTATGCCTGGCGCGTCCAGGGGCCTTCACGACCCGGGGACGGCCACCGGTTCGACGGAGAGAAGATCCTGTTGGATCCCTACGGCTTGGCTGTGGTCGGCCAGGATATCTACGACCGTCAGGCCGCCCGCAGACCCGGGGACAATTGCGCCCACGCCCTGCGCAGCGTGGTGGTGGACATGGCGGCATACGACTGGCAGGACGACAGGCCACTGCCTCCGCCGCGCGGACGCGAGGTCATCTACGAGATGCACGTGGCGGCCTTCACCGCCCACCCTTCCAGCGGTGTGGCGGAACAACTCCGCGGGACCTTTGCGGGCCTGATCGAGAAGATCGACTATCTCAAGGAACTGGGCGTGACCGCCGTCGAGCTGTTGCCCGTCCACCACTTCGACCCCCAGGACGCCCCAACCGGGCTGACCAACTACTGGGGCTACAGCAGCGTGTCCTGGTTCGCCCCCCACGCGCCTTTCAGCTCGGACCGGTCGCCCACAGGCCCGGTCAATGAATTCAGGGACATGGTCAAGGCCCTACACCGGGCGGGAATCCGCGTCATTCTCGATGTCGTCTACAACCACACCGCCGAGGGCGGCGCCGACGGACCGGTGATCAGCTGGCGGGGCTTCGAGAATTCCGCCTACTACATGCTGGAAGAGGACCGGTCCCTCTTCGCCGACTACACCGGCTGCGGCAACACCGTCAACGCCAACCATTCCATCGTCAGGAGACTGATCCAGGATTCCCTCCGCCACTGGGTCCAGGAAATGCACATCGACGGTTTCCGTTTCGACCTCGCGGCCGTTCTGGCCCGCGGTGAAAACGGTGAGCCGATGACGAATCCTCCCGTGTTGTGGGCCATCGATTCGGACCCCTCCCTGGCCAGTACGCGGATGATCGCCGAAGCCTGGGACGCCGGCGGTTTGAACATGGTGGGATCGTTCACCGGGGAACGGTTCGACGTGTGGAACGGGCCATACCGCGACACTGTGCGCCGCTTCCTGCGCGGGGACGAAAACACCATTGAAACCCTCATGGCACGCATCGTGGGCAGCCCGGACCTCTTCTCCAAGCCCAAGAACCGTCCCTACGTAAGCGTCAACTTCGTGACCTGCCACGACGGATTCTCCCTGCGCGACCTGGTCTCCTACAGCAAGAAATACAACGACGCCAACGGGGAGCAGGACCGGGACGGATCCGGCGACAACCTGAGCTGGAATTGCGGGACAGAAGGTCCGACCGACGATCCGGACATCGCGAACTTGAGGGAGAGGCAGGTCCGGAATTTCCTCTGTCTGCTGATGCTGTCCCACGGCACGCCCATGCTGTGGATGGGCGATGAATGCGGTCACACTCGCCAGGGCAACAACAACCCCTGGTGCCAGGACAACGAACTGAACTGGTTCGACTGGGACCTGGTGGGCAAAAACACCGGCCTGGTGCGCTTCACCAGGGAGTTGATTCGTTTCACGGAGTCGGTGGAGATCCTGCAAACCAACCGGTTCTGGTCGGCCACCAGCTCCGACCGCCGGGGCGACATCTCCTGGCACGGCACACAGCCGAACCGGCCCGACTGGACTCCGTCATCACGTGTTCTGGCCTTCACCCTCGAACAGCCCGCAACCGGCCGCCACGTGCACGCCATGCTCAACGCCGGCGACCGGGATCTTGAATTCGGACTCCCTGCGGCGCCGGACGGAATGGGCTGGGTCCAAATCATCGACACCTCCCGGCCCTCACCGGGGGATAGCGGCGACCAGGAGGGGCCGCCGCCCGTGGACGCGGCTGAAATAATGGTCTCTGCCCACAGTATACTCGTGCTGCAATCTCAGGATCAGCCCGTGAAATGACAGGAGGTTGATCCTGTAAAGAATTTACTTTATCAATAAAAATATCTCCTAATGAAGTTTTTTCTGGACTATTGGTCATGGTTTCTGATATTGTATTCTGACGATTCGGGGAGGCTTAATTCGAATCTCTTGCTTCGGACGCGACACCTGGACGGACATCAGTTTCTCATCTGGTCAGATTCGCCCAGCCTCCCCACCCTTCATCGCTGCTCCCGTTGCCGGGAGTTTTTTTATACCCTGTTTGAATCCTGATCTGAATCCGTATCAATACCGCTTGGACCACTGCAGTTCGGCACCGGAGGCTTCCTCCCCCTGCCCGTAGATGGAAATCACCTTGAAGTAACGATTGAGGGAGTACTCGAGGGTCATGAAGTAGGTGCCGGATTTTTCCAGCGACTGGTGATATTTGAGCATGATGTCCGGGGTGATGAATTTCCCCACCATCAGGGTACTGCCCCCCTCGGAATCCGCACCCATCTGCACCATGTCCACCCCGAAGGAATCGCCCATCGAATCCTGGAGACCCTGCGCGCCGAAGGCCATGGCCAGGCCCGCCAGATTCTTCTGGAGTTCCTGGCCGGGGTCGTTTTCCTCCTGCATCCGTCCGCGCTGGTCGTTGTCCAGGTCGTTCAGTGGCTGGCCGAAAAGCAGCACGGCCATGATATCCTCTTCCGAAAGATCCGGCTCAGAGGTCAGTTCGATGATCGGATCGACCGCATGACCGGAAATCAGGATCCTCACCAGATAGGCGCTCACCTGTGTTTCCAGCATGAGATCGAGATTGGGATTGGCCGGGACGGCCTCCGTGAACTTGACATTGCCCCGCTCCACCTCGAACACCCGATTCATCACTTTCAGTGATCCTTCGCGGACCTTGATTTCCCCCTTGATGGCGGGCCCGGGGCGGTTGTCCTCATCGTATCCGCGCCTGATCTCCAGCCGGCCACCCAGCTTGATATCCATGCCGTACCCGATGATCCGCAGATCATCAGTGATCAGAACCTCCAGATCCAGAGCCGGCAGCACGGTCGTTCCGGGGGGAGCGAGGGCCGGCCCCATCTGCTCGGGCGCCAGGAAAATCAGCAGACTGTCCCCGGGAGCGTCCGCGCGCACGGTGCGGGTCGAGTCCGTCGCCGCAGTATCGCTGGCCGCCAGGAGAGAATCGTTGAGGGCCCAGAGCAGGGAATTACCCTCGACCGGATGGCGGTTGCGGGGTATTTCCGGGATCCGGATGAACCCCGAAGTCACCTCCACCTTGCCGCCCAGTTCTGGATCGGACAGGGGACCGGTCAGCGTGAACCCCACCACCGTCTCGATCCACGAACGGTTGGGCAAATCCACTCTCAGGCGAGGTGTACTCAGCGAGCCGTCGATGCTGCCCTGCACCGTCAGGTCAGAGGTGGAATCCGCCGCACCGGACCGTAGCCCGGGCGGGGAAATCTTCACATCGGCCGCAATTTCGAACTGTCCGTCCAGGACCATCTCGGCGGGCAGCCTCCGGTTGATTCGCTCCAGATCCAGCTTCTGCGGAGGCACGGTCAGGGTCAGATCCTGATGCGGGGCAGGCTCCCAGGACCCCGCGGCCAGGTCAAGGTTCCCGGGCCAGGCGAGCCGGGCCCGCAACAGGACGGTATCCGCCAGACTCAGGGCCATTTCGGCCCGGAGGCCGGCCGAATCACCCTGACTCAGGGCGAAACCCAACTCGACACCGAGAGGTGGATCCTCACGTTGGGGCAGGAGGCGCGCGCTGAACTGTCCCACGATTTCGGGTTCTTCATCGGTCCCTGCCAGATCGGCCGAGGCGTCCAGTTTCAGGTCGGTGCCTCCGTTGAATGACCACAAGACTGAGGGCAGGATTTGCTGGAGCAACTCCTCCCCGAGCAGGAGGTCCACGACGCCGGTAAGATCCATTCTCTGGTCGTTCCACTGTCCCTGCGCCGAAATCGAACCCGGGCCCCCCTCGATATCCAAGGTGGTCAGCTCGATGTCCCGGGGACCGGGACCGAGGGTCAGCGTCGCCGGCCCCCGTGTTCTCATTTCCTGGCCCAGCCCGCGCATGACCAGGGAATCGAGCTGAACCACCCGTACCGAATCGCCCCTTACCGCACCTCCCAGGGCCAGGTAGTTGTCCTGTGCCCAGACCGCCAGCGCGAAGTCGGCGGACAGATTGTCCGGGCCGGCCATCGTGCCCCGCACTCCGGCGCGGACAGAATCCAGGGTTGTCCCCGCCATTTCCAGACCGCCGCCGGCGCTCAGGATCGCCTCGACTTCTCGCCGGTCACCTTGCAGGGAAAAATCGAAAACCGGAACCGAGACGCCGGCCGCCCGGTACCCGCCGCCGAGCCGGACGTCGGCCACGGGGTCCGTCAGGGTTCCGGAAATCCCGGCCTCTACCTGGATGTCGACCGCGGCATCCGACAACAGGTCGCCGACGAACAGTCCGGGCAATTCGGTGCTGCCCAGATCGGCCGTCAGATCCAGGCCGATCCCCTCCGGCGACAGATGACCTGAAGCCTCAACCCGGGCTCCGAGCAGGGCCAGGTCGAGGGTGTCCAGGTGGGCGGACAATTGCCTGAGCCCCTGAGCCAGGAAGGCCTCGACATCGACTTCGGCGCCACCGACGATCAATCCCCGCTCCACCCAGGAACTGGCGCCCAGATCCAGGCGCAGGGCGCCCCGGGCCAGGGGGGCGGCATAGCTTCCGGTGACGGACAGAACTCCCGACACGGATCCGAATTCGTCGTGCGGAAAGTCTTCCGGCAGCCAGGGCTGAAAATGGGCGGAACCGGGCAGCACGAAGGCGCAATCGAGACGCCCCCCATACTCCCGGCCGGTCTTTTCGAGGCGCGCCGCCGTCGTCATGGTCACCGGTCCGGTCGTCTGCCAGATTTCCCGCGCAGCCGGAGCCTGCGCGGGGCTGAACTCCAGGCTCAGGCTGTCCAGGACAGCAGTGACCAGTGTACTGCCTCCGGCGCC
>CBDUYZ010000152.1:0-6292 GCA_965371575.1 uncultured bacterium | reverse complement strand
GAGCATGTACAATAGAGTCTCCGGGGAGAGGAAAGCGGAGCCCGTCGGATCGGAAATGGTCTGGGGTGAAGAGGAAGTGATGATCAGCCGTGTCGGTCTGCCCAGGCCGTGGATAATCATGGCGGCCGGGGTCATGGTGTTCCTGGTCGGGCTGGTGCTGTTCGCCTTGCGCGGTTGTGGGGACGGAGGGCCGGCTCAGGAAGAGGGGTCGCCCGCCGCCGCGAGTGGAACGGCTCCTGATGAAACGACAGCAGCGTTCGTCCCCGGTGATTCGGTGGCCAGTCCGCTAGAGGGTCAGGACGTGGCGTCCAGCCTACCCGATACGCTGGCCGCGGGCTGGATACTGAACCCCCCGACTCCCGGTGCGGAACAGGAAAATACGTCCCAGCCCGCAGCCGGGGGAGATAAATCGGCAGAGCAAGATTTACCGGTGGAAATCGTGGTGGAAGCGCCACCGGTAACCGTCGCCACGCCGGAAGAGATTGATCCGGAGGATCCGCAGTCGGATCCCCCTGTCGAGACACCGATAGATTCGGCGTGGCCGCTGGTCCTGCGCATAGTCTGCGACGCTCCGCAGGAGATCCAGGTCAAGCGGGACGGTGACCGGGATTTCAGCCGGGTGCGGTGGCCCGCGGATCGGGAAGACGGCCCCGCGGTTCCGGCCGCCGGGTTCGAGGCGGGCCGTGCCTACCGGCAAGGTAACCGCCTGATGGTCTTCTGGGGGGCGGAGGATCATTTCAGCTTGAAACTAGCTCGGATACACGGGGTCGAGGTTTCCATCAATGGTCGTGTATGGGATGTCGGTAGATTACGGCCGGGGCAGGAACTCGTTCTGGATTCCCATTTCGCCGACACCACACCGCACAGGTAGGATCAGCCATGGGTCTGTTCCATCTTGTATCCCCTTTCGAACCCACCGGGGACCAACCCGCCGCCATCGCAGAGCTGGTGGCCCAGGCCAGGAAGGGCACCCGCTTCCAGACCCTGCTGGGCGTGACGGGGTCGGGCAAGACCTTCACCTTGGCCAACGCCATCGCCCAGTTGGAGATGCCTACGCTGGTCTTCAGCCACAACAAGACCCTGGCGGCGCAGCTCTACGGAGAATTCAAGGGCTTCTTCCCCGACAACGCCGTCGAATTCTTCATTTCCTACTACGATTATTACCAGCCTGAAGCTTTCATTCCCGCCACCAACACCTACATCGAGAAGGACACCAGCATAAATGACGAGATCGAGCGTCTACGGCTGAGGGCCACCAGCAGTCTGTTGGCCAGGCGCGATGTCGTAGTCGTGGCCAGTGTCTCGGCCATCTACGGGGTCGGCAATCCCAAGACATTTACCGAGAGCATGATCGCCCTGCGCACCGGAATGGAGATGGATCGGGATGATTTGCTGGCCCGCCTGGTGGAGATACGGTACGGTCGCAACGATATCGAGTATGCTTTCGGCACCTTTCGGGCCCGTGGCGACACGGTGGAAATCCGCTCCGCTTTTGAGGAAAGGGTCCTGCGGATCGAATTCCTGGGCGATGAGATCGAGTGCCTGTCCTGGATCGAACCGTTGACCGGCCGTTCCCTCGGTGAGGTGGACAACGCGGTCATCTATCCGGCCACCCAGTTCGTCACCGCAAAGGGGGGAGTCGATCCCGTGATCGAGGCGATTGGGCGGGATCTGGAGATCAGGCTCGGAGAACTGGACGAGGCGGGCAAGGTGCTGGAAGCCCAGCGGCTGGCTTCCCGTACGCGTTACGACATGGAGATGATCCAGCAGATAGGTCACTGCGCCGGCGTGGAAAACTACTCCCGGTATTTTGACAACAGGGAACCGGGCGAACGGCCTGCCTGCCTGCTCGACTACTTTCCCGAGGATTTTTTTCTGATCATCGACGAGTCCCACGCCTCGATTCCCCAGATCGGCGCCATGTACCACGGAGACCGGTCCCGTAAGGTGAGCCTGGTCGAACACGGGTTCCGTCTGCCGAGCGCCCTGGACAACCGTCCCTTGCTGTTCGAGGAGTTCGAGGAACTCATGCCGAAGACCATCTTCGTCTCCGCGACCCCGGCCGATTATGAACTGGAGAAATGCGGGGGCGTGGTGGTGGAACAGGTGATCAGACCCACGGGGCTTGTGGACCCGCCGATCACGGTCCGGCCGATACGGCATCAAGTCGACGACCTGATGGAACGGATCCGGATCGTGGCCGCCAGAGGCGAACGTGTGCTGGTCACCACCCTGACGAAGAAAATGTCGGAGGATCTTACGGACTATCTAGCTCAGGCCGGGATCAAGGTGACATATCTTCACTCGGACATTGCCGCCCTGGACAGGATCGAGATCCTGCGCAAGCTCCGCCTGGGTGAGAGTGACGTCCTGGTCGGGGTGAATCTGCTGCGTGAGGGCCTGGATCTGCCCGAGGTGTCGCTGGTGGCCATCCTGGACGCGGACCGCGAGGGGTTTCTGAGGTCCGAGCGCAGTCTCATCCAGACCGCGGGGAGGGCGGCGCGGAACGTAAATGGCGAAGTTGTCATGTATGCCGACCGGATCACCCGGTCCATGGAACGGGCTATCGGAGAGACCAACCGCCGGCGCACGCGGCAACTCGACTGGAACAAGGAGCACGGGCTGGTGCCGCGGTCCATCACCAAAAGCCGACAGGACATCCTCCAGTCGACAGTCGCAGCCGGTGATCGGGGCCTCGAAACGGCGCCGAAGGATCCACGTCCCTGGCAAATGGTGTTGGACCACGACATGTCCCCCCGGGAGATGGTAACCATGCTGGAGGAGGCCATGATCGCTGCGGCCCGGGATCTGGAGTTCGAGAAGGCGGCCGCCCTGCGGGATCGGATCGAGGATTTGAAGGCCCAGTGGGGCATCGGCGGGAATCGCTGAAGGAAGGGCACCAACGGGGAACTGAAATGGAACACGACATGGAAACGGGATTTCCCTGTGACAAGTGGGTCGAGACCCTGGTCCGGCAGGCGCTGGCCGAGGATGTGGGTCGGGGCGATGTCTCCACCGCCATATCCGTGGAACCGGCGTTGACCGGCCGGGGCGACCTGGTCGCCCGGGAAAATGGGATCGTGGCCGGCCTACCTCTCTTGAAACTGGTCTACGGTCTGGTGGATCCGGCTGTGCGGGTGGAAACAGTGGTCGCCGACGGAACGCGGGTAGCTCCCGGCGCGGTCGTGGCCCGGCTCACAGGTCCGCTGGGGTCTCTCCTGACGGGGGAACGAACGGCCCTGAATTTCCTGCAGCATCTGGGGGGTATCGCCTCGCTGACGGCCAGTTATGTCTCGGAAGTGGCCGGCACATCGTGTCGTGTGCTGGACACCCGTAAAACTCTGCCGGGCTACCGGTCGCTGGCCAAGTACGCCGTCTTGTGCGGTGGGGGATACAACCATCGGATGGGGCTTTATGACCGGGTCATGCTGAAGGACAACCACTGGGCGGCCGGCGCCGACGGCATCGACCAGATGGTGGCCCGTGCCCGCCGGGATTTCCCCAGGCTGGCCATCGAAATCGAAGTGGACACCCTGTGCCAGTTGGATCAGGTCCTGCCCCTGCAGGTGGACTGGATCCTGCTGGACAACTTTACGGTCGCCGATACGCTCGAGGCAGTGGCCAGAAGAGATGCGGCCGGAGTGAAGACCCTGCTCGAATCGTCCGGCAACATTACCCTGCAGACCATCGCCCAGTATGCCCGCGCGGGCGTGGACGGAGTCTCGGTGGGACGGCTCACACATTCGCCCGGAGCCCTGGATCTGGGTCTCGACCTGGAGACACAATGAAGCGGTTGTTCCGGAAAGGGTCGGTGGCCAGGGACTGGTTCGGACTGGATGTGTTCCAGGTCGGGCCCCGGTTTCTCCGGGACAGCGGTGTTCTGTATCTGCTGGATGAAGTGGGAAGCACAAGTGAGTTCCTGTGGGGTCGCGGTGAAGCCGCCCAGGGGCGCCTCTGCTGCTGGGACGGCTGGGGTTGGCAGGCCCGGAAACGGGCGCGTCTGGAACCAGTGACTGATCCGGCGCCCGGCACGGTAGTGGTCGCACAGCGGCAAACAGCCGGCAAGGGAAGGCAGGGCAGGAGTTGGAGCGATTGCGGCGGCTTGCATCTTTCCGTGGTGGTGCCGCCCCACCGGGCCTCTTTCGGCCAAGGGTTTTCCGTGTGGCTGGGATTGCTGTCGGTCCTTGTCCTGCGCGAGGATTTCCTGGTGGACGCCCGCCTCAAATGGCCCAACGACATCATGGTCGGCCGGCGCAAGCTGGGGGGTATTCTGCTCGAAAGCACGCGTAGCGGAGCGGGGAAAAGGGTGGTGGCGGGGCTGGGCATTAATCTGAGCACTGCCCGGGGTGGTTTCCCCTCCCATCTGCAGGGGACGGCCACCAGCACCCTGATCGAAACAGGGCGGTTACTCAGTCCCGGCGAGGTTGGCGGCCGAATCATCACCCGGGTGGAACATGAACTGGATCCCTTCCGGGAACAGGGGTGGGTACCCTATCGATCCGCCCTGTCACACCTCGATTGTCTGCTGGGGCAGGGGATCCATCTCGTCTGCGGGGGAAGGGATCACAGTGGCCGGGCGGTTGGTATCGACGACCACGGCGCCCTTCAACTGGAGGATGCCGACGGCCTGATCACGTCTTTCAGCGCCGGAGATGTCAACCTTACGGCTCTGGAAAATTCAGAAGATTTCCCACGGAAGATCCGTGCGACGGGTGAGGCGGGTGATGGGGATGAAAGCCCTGATTATTGACGCCGGGAACACCTGCATCAAATTTGCCGCATGGGAGGGGAAACAGCAGATCCCCACGCTGGTTGCCGGGTCGCAGATCCAATTGGCTCCGCCGGTTCCCTTGTGCGAGTTGGGGTCTTTGAGTCTTCCAGCCGCTGGTGAAGATGACGGGATCTTCCGTGCTTACTGCCAACGGGTTCACGAGGAAGCAGGCCGCCCGCCCGTAGTGCTGGCGTCTGTGGTGCCAGGGGTAGGCGAACTGCTGCCCGAAGGCATGGATCTGGAATTGGTGGATCACACCAGCGATCTGCCCTTTGAGCTGGACGTGACGGCGTCCGACCAGGTGGGTCCGGACCGGCTGTGCAACATGGCGGCGGCGGCGGCGGCCGGATTGACCAGCGCCCTGGTGGTCGATGCGGGTACGGCGACCACGTTCGATCTTCTGGTCGACGGTGTATTCGTCGGCGGGATGATCGCCCCGGGCATGGCTTTGGCGGCCAGGCAGCTCGGGAAAGCCGCCTCCCGTCTGAATCCTGTGCCCTTCGGCCCCGTTTCCTGGGATATAGGCCGCGACACCCGTTCGGCCATGGCGGCCGGTGCCTGGCATGCCGGGACCGGAGGGATCCGTTCCATTGTCGCAGGCCTGCGCGCCCGCTACGGCAACGTCCCGGTGATTGTGACCGGGGGGCTGGGGAACCATTTCATTGACCAGGACTGGTATTTCGACCCTCACTGGACCCTGCGCGGGGCGGCCGTCCTGTCGAATCGATGATTCTCGACTGCCATTCTGGCAGTTCTGACTCTCTAACTCCTTTTCCTCGGCTTTTCTCTGAAAATCTCTTGCGGGACCCTGACGATCATCTATATTTCGCATCCATTAGCAATCAACGGTCGAGACTGCCAGCGCACTTTCGGCCATTAAAATGGACGCTGGTTTCGCCAGCTGAAATGGAGGATGCAGAATGGCTCTCAGTATCAAACCCTTAGCCGACCGTGTCATCGTCGCTCCCATGGAGCAGGAGACCATGAAGGGCGGGATCATCATTCCCGACACCGCCAAGGAAAAACCCCAGCAGGGCAAGATCGTGGCCGTGGGCCCCGGTTCCATCAGCGATAACGGTGAGCGGGTGGCTCCCGAGGTCAAGAAGGGCGACATCGTTCTGTACGGAAAGTACGCCGGCACTGAAGTGGAAGTGAAAGGCGACGAATACCTGATCCTGCGCGAGAGCGACGTGCTGGCCATCCTGGGCTAGTCGCTACCGAATCACGCGACGGAATCCGAAGAAATCCCATGACGGCGGGCCTGGAGGAAAAGGCCTGCGGAAAATCAAGGAGATAGAACCATGGCTAAGATGATCAAATTCAGCGAGGAAGCTCGCGACCAACTTAAGAAAGGTGTCGACGCACTGTCCAACGCGGTGAAGATCACCCTCGGGCCCCGGGGCAGGAACGTCATCCTGGACAAGAAATTCGGTGCGCCGGCGGTGACCAACGACGGCGTGACCATCGCCCGTGAGATCGAGCTGCAGGATCCCTTCCAGAACATGGGCGCCCAGATGATCA
>CBDUYZ010000151.1:0-6305 GCA_965371575.1 uncultured bacterium | reverse complement strand
GTCCCCGTCGAAGTTGATCATTTCCTCGGATCTGCTGCCGCGGTGGGAGCGCCCCAGGGCGAAATAATTGAGGGCTTCCAGGAGATTTGTCTTGCCTTCACCGTTTCGTCCCAGGATAAGATTGACCCGGGGCGAAAAAGTGAGATGTATTTCCTTCAGGTTCCTGAATCCGTTAACGGTTGCAGACAGAATCCGCAAACTAGTCGCCGGCCAGACGCAGGGGCATCAACAGACAGAGCACCCCGGTCTCTTCGCCGTCCTCGGTCAACGGTTTGATCAAGGCCGCGCTCCGGGAGTCCTTGAGGGAAAGCAGGATGGAATTGGATTTGATGTTCTTCAGGATGTCCTGCAGATACACGAAATTGAAACCGATTTCCAGGGCTTCTCCTTCGTAGGAAACAGGAATTTCATCTTCGGACTGGCTCCCTTCGGCACCACAGGCGGAAAGTTCCATCCGTCCGTTTTCAATCCCCAGCTTGATCTGGCTGGTAATGCGGTCGGCCGTAATGGAAACCCGTCGGATGGCCTGGGAAAAATCGGCCTTGTCCAGAGTGATATATTTATCGTTGTCCTGGGGAATAACGGCGTTGTAGTCAGGGAAAGGCCCCTCGAGCAGTCGCGCGTGCAGCACTGTTGATCCGGCCCGGAACGACAGTTGATTGTCCCCCATGAAAACGGTGATGTTGCCTGAGGCTGTTTCGTCCTGGTCGTGACCCGTTACGATGCGGGGCAGATGACGCAGGCCGGCGGTATCGACGATCATCTCGCGATCGCTGGAAACATCCCAATCCATGGTTCTTCCGCTGCGAGCCAACCGATGAGCGTCAGTCGCAACCAAGGTCAACGAACTGGGGCGCACCTCCCAGAGAACACCCATCAAGGCGGAGCGGGTTTCATCCTTGGAAACCGAGTATGAGGTTTCATTGATCATATCGATCAAGGCGGCGGCCTCGATATCCAATCCTTTCTTCTCTTCCAATTTCTTGAGAGCCGGATATTCCTCCACTTTCATGGTGTTTTCAGTCATCCGGGCCTTGCCGCTGACCAACTGGATCTGCTTGCCCTTCTGTGAAATGACCACGGAACCGGAACGCAAGGTTCGTACGAAAGGCACGAACTTGACGGCAGGAATAGCCATCTTGCCTTCATCCTTGATGGTCACCTTGTCCGTGCTGGTGGTGATGGATATATCCAGATTGGTGGCCGACAGTGTCAACCTGCCGTCGGTTGCTTCCATCAGAACACAGGTCAGGATCGGCAAGGTTGTTTTTGTAGGCACCACGTTGGCAATGATGTCCAGGGCTCTCTGCAATTCCTCTTGCTGGATCTCGAACTTCACTATGCCGTCCTCCGGTCAGGGTCTGTCTGCCAATTGGTCCTGTTCTTCGTACGGTATCGACATGATAGGAGATCAGTACGTTTGGATCAAGTCCGCGCTTTTTCCCTCTTCATTCCTGATATGTATAGAAAATATGTAGTAGATGTAGGGCCTGGTAATTCGTGGATAAGTTCAAGGGAACAGGCTTTGATTGGTTTTTGGTTATGTAAATCAATCATTGTGGATTCCCTTGATTCTTGGATAAGGCCGAGGATATCCGGGCCAGTTATCCACTCTTTCCACACACGCCGGGATATATTGCCCACCAGACCGGATTAATACCCTTTGTATTCACACCTATCCCCGAAGTTTTCCCCGGTTAAAATCAGGATCATTTTCCCACCGAGAGACATCACAATCAACCAGACACAAATCCCGGCGGAGAAGCAACCACAACAAACAATTCATTGATCCGGGTTGGATCAATTTCTTCCCCGCACCCGATCCTGGACATCAAGAACAGCACCTCTGAAACGAGGGTCGTTCTTCATGTCTTTCTGGATTTTATGATAGGCATGGGAAACGGTCGAATGGTCGCGGTTGCCGAAAGCGCGCCCGATTTGATTCAGGGATGCTCCAGTCATTTCCCGCGCCAGGTACATTGCGATCTGACGGGCCCGGGCCAGGTCCTGGGTGCGTCGCTTGGACTTGAATTGATCGACGGTCACGTCGTGGACTTCACCCACGATTTTCATGATATCGGCGATCTTCACCGGCCCGGTGGAACTTCCCTGGAAAAAGGAGGAGAGAACCTCTGAGGCCATTTCCAGAGAAATTTCGCGTCCCGTCAGACTCGCAAACGCGAGAAGGCGAATCAACGCCCCCTCAAGTCGGCGGATATTATCGGTGATGTTTTCAGCGATATAGGTAATGACATCGTCGGAGATGTAGATGTTGTTGATCTCGACCTTGCGCTTGAGGATGGCCATACGAGTTTCCAGATTGGGCGGCTGAATGTCCGTGATGAGGCCCCATTCAAACCTGGAGCGCAAACGCTCCTCCAGTGTGGTGATCTCCTTCGGAGAACGGTCGCTGGTCAACACGATCTGTTTCTTCAGATCGTAGAGAGCATTGAAGGTGTGGAAAAACTCTTCCTGAGTCGACTCCTTGCCGGCCAGAAAAGCCACATCGTCCACCAGGAGCACATCCATACTGCGGTACTTCATCTTGAACTCGGGCGTCCGGTTGTCCCGGATGGAACCGATAAGATCGTTCATGAAGTTCTCGGCGGTGACATAACAGATCTTTTTGTCGGGATTCTTTTTGGCCACGGCGTTGCCCACCGCGTGCATGAGGTGGGTCTTGCCCAGGCCCACGCCGCCATGAATGAACAACGGATTGAAATGACCACCCGGGTTGTTGCTCACGGCCGTGGCTGCCGCGAAGACCAGGTCTGTTCCGGTACCTACCACGAAATTATCGAAAGTGTAGTCCCTGTTGATGTTGGAAAGGGTAGAAGGTCGCAGCGACGTGACGGCCTGTAATCGGCTTCTTGGTACATTCAGGGCATTCGGCACAGCAGCTGCGGCTCCACTACGGTTTTCCGATGATTTCGACACAAGCCCAGCAGGTGATTCGGCAGATGAATCGACAGATAAACCAACCGATGAATTTTTCCTGACACCAAGGGTGAAGTTGATATCCCGGCCGAAGTAGGTGGATCCGGCCTCGTTGAGGGACGTCAAATGGTGCTCACTGAACCAGTCCATGAAGAAGTGATTTGGACAAGCCACCTTCATTGAACCATTCGTGGAATCATTTTGGGGATCATTCTTGGAGTTGTTACTGGGCCCATTCCTGGGCCCACAATCACTATTTTCGGGGAGCAAAGGAAGAAACCAGGTATTAAAAGTCTGCTGGGCAACCCTCTGGCGAACAACATCAAGGATTTCCGGCCAGTAGGTATCCAAACTCATCATGAAAAGATCCCCGGGTCCCTTTCCCACGTTGACCAGCTCCGCTTCCCTCCCGAGTTATCAACAGGAAAGCCAAAGCCCAAAAATTACCATAAATAAACAACTTAGGTGGGATCTCCAACCAGGGAAGGAAAAGTTATCCACAGATTTTCACCCTGTGGATAACGTTTTCAGCGCCCCTGTTGGTTATGATCACCTGTGGGCGAAATTAGCACGGGAGAAGTTCTGCGTGCAAGGGATTTCTGGTGAATTTCGACATTTTTCTCTAACTTTATATTTCATTGGGCAATATGCATCCTTTGCTTTCAGTTTGTGTTTTTGAGGCCGTAGATGGGATTTTTTGGAGCTCTCTCATCGCCCGCAGCCCAGAACCTTGGCCGTGTGGATAACCCACTGTTTTTCTTGACACCGGCTTGGGAGATTATTAACCTTTCGCGCTGATAAAGGAAACCAAAGGAGAGTTCCGTGAAGCGGACATTTCAACCCAGCAATCTGAAGCGGGCCCGGCGACATGGATTCCGGAAACGGATGTCGACCAAGGCCGGTCGCATGGTACTCAGACGCCGCCGGGCCAAGGGACGTAAGCGCATTTCCGCTTGACCTCTCTGTATAGCCGTGCGAACAGTTAAAGTGTTGTGACCGGTATGGCTGCATGGCGATCGCTGACGAAAAAGCATGAATTTCACAAGGTCTACGAGCACGGCGCCAAGAAAGTCGGACGCTTCCTCGTAGTTTACCTGTTGCCCGCCGATGACATGGCCCGGGCCGTGGTTGCCAGCAGGAAAGTCGGCAATGCGGTGAAGCGGAACAGAGCCAAACGGCTGCTGAGGGAAGCCATCCGCCTGGGGGATTTGAGCCGTCCCGAACGTGTCATGGGCACTCTAAAGAGGTTGCCGCGGGATTCCGGGAGTGAAACCGGGGAAGCCCGCGCGGTAGTGGGACTGTGGGTTGTCCTTGTCGCCCGCCGGAATATTCTGGGGGCCGGTTCCCGCGAAGTACGGGAAGAACTGGACCACCTGATCGGTAACTGACTGGTGACTCACGCTCTGATTGTTATTTTCCAGTCCCGCCGACCCGCACTCAGACCTCGTCAACCGGTGCTTACACGCCCAACCTGAATCAATGTATCCCAGGGCGGAGCACCAGCGGGAATCGTATGTGGCGTTTACCATACCTGATGATCCTTGGCTACCAACGGCTTATTTCGCCGCTGTTGCCGTCAACCTGTCGCTTTTACCCCAATTGTTCGACTTATGGGGCCGAGGCCCTGAAGATCCACGGCTTCCGCCGGGGCAGCTGGTTGATACTCCGGCGCGTGGTCCGGTGTCATCCCTGGCATCCCGGGGGCGTGGACCCGGTTCCCCGCCGGGATTATGCCGAACATTCCGCCTGTCATCCCCGTGAGGATGATCCATACCCCGTCACGAAGTCCCTGAGCATCGGAGATTCCGCCCATGGATAGGCGTACACTGCTGGCTTTCGTTCTCATTTTCATGATCCTGGCCGGTTACCCATACTTGATGAACAAGTTCTTCCCGCAACCTGAACAGGTTCCTGGACAAATTGCCGGCTCCGGTCCTGATTCCACCCTCGCGGTCAATGATGGAACCGCCACATCCCAAACCCCGACGGACGCCGACTATCGAGATCTCTCCAACTCCACGATAACCGATCCTGGAATGGATGGAGCGAGCACTGATTCGGCCGCCCTGCCGAAAACCGAGCCCCTGACCGCCGACCAGGCCCTGGCCCTGTCACCGGGCGGAGTCGATCAGACAGTCTCCGTGAAAACCCCCCTGTACAGACTGGAAATTTCCACCCGGGGTGGACGAGTCACCAAATGGGAGGGTTACCAGTACGACAGCTGGCTGGGTGGGCCGGTCAACCTGCTACCGGAAAGCATTCCATCGACCGGGCTCGATGCCGTCTTTTTCAGGGGCGGTGATCTGTACCTGGGCGGAGCCGTCTACACGCCGGATCAAACGAGCCTGGATCTGGCCGAGGGCGCGGGACCGAATTCCCTCACCCTTTCCGTGGTCACCACAGGTGGTCTGGAAATTCGTAAGATCTTCACCTTCAGGCCGGACACCTACGGCGTGGAAGTGGACCTCGTGGTGGCTGCACCTGGCGAAGCGGCCCGGCGGTCCCTGGGGCTGGCGGGATCCCCGGAAACATTCCGGTTCGGCTGGAACCAGGGGATCGCCCCGACTGAGCGGGTGCAGAAGATGGAGTTGCCATCCCTGCGGTCCCTGGCCCGCGTCGGTGAGGAATACCACTACAAAAAGCGGCAGGACCTCAAGAAGAGTGTGGAAAAAGTGGAGGGCCAGTGGCTCGGATCCGTTCAGTTTGCGGGTCTGCAGAACCGGTACTTCGCAGTCTACGGAATCGTTCCCCAGGAGCAGGGAAAACCAATCGAGGGGGCTATCCGGCTGAGCGGGGACAAGGAGCTGGAAACCCAGTCGTGGGCCATCGACGTTCCCGCCGTACGTGGTATCGGTGACGAAATCGCTATCGCCCGCCTCGACCTTTACATAGGTCCGCAGGAGACCGAACGGCTCCAGGCCTATGGCCAGGGCCTGGAAAAATCCATGGATCTGGGCTGGAAATTTATCCGCCCGCTGTCCGAGGTCGTGTTGTGGGGCATGGAGTTCCTGCACCGGTTCATCCCGAATTTCGGCTTGATCATCATTGTTTTCTCCGTGCTGACCAAGCTGGCCTTCTATCCATTGACGCAGACCTCGACCAAATCCATGAAGAAGATGCAGGAACTTCAACCAAAGATGAAGGCCCTGCAGGAGAAGTACAAAAACGACAAGGAAAAACTGAACAAGGCGACAATGCAGCTCTACAAGGAGGAAAAAGTGAATCCCCTGTCGGGCTGTCTGCCGCTGCTTGTCCAGTCGCCGGTGTTCATCGCGCTGTACCAGGCCCTGAGCCACACGATTTCCCTGCGTGGCCAGCCTTTCGTGTTGTGGATCAACGATCTTTCCCAACCCGACGCGATCACCCAG